>JALWZC010000132.1 GCA_027002875.1 Desulfurococcales archaeon | reverse complement strand
GAGCTGGAGGAAGAACTTAAGAAGTTGGAAAAAGAAACTAGCGAGGAGACTGGGGAAGCCTCCGTGGAGAAGGGTCAGGAAAAGTCAAGTTCAGAGGAATAATATAATTATGTCTCAGCATACAAATCCAAGTAGTAAAGATCCATCATGTATAGATCTTTTTAAGAAGACGACACTTGTTATTCCAACTCTAAACGAAGAATCCGCTATAGGGAGTGTAATCGAAGAAGTTCTAAGTATAGGTTTTCCCAGAGAAAACATATTAGTTGTCGACGGGGGAAGCACGGATAGGACGAGAGAGATTGTTGAGTCATATAATGTAAAGATAGTACAACAGGAGGGGAAAGGTAAAGCGAAAGCCGTGAAAACAGCCTTAAAGTACGTAAAAACACCATACATAGCTCTTATAGATGGAGATTATACTTACCCGGCTATTTATATATGTGATCTGCTTAAGAAACTCGAGGATGGATACGACTACGTCATAGGGATCCGTATACCCGAGGAAGGATCCCAGGGTAAACTATACAGGCTCGGTAACTGGATTCTTACAAAGTTCTTCAACATACTGTTCAGTACTGGGCTAAAAGACGTTTTAAGCGGAATGTATGCGGGACGAACAGAGTATTTTAAGGAAGTCGATTATGAAATGGAGTACTTCGGTGTTGAATCCGAACTGGCAGCACACATGATAACTACTGGGAAGAGGATCGCGCAAATTCCCATCAAGTATAGGAAAAGGAAGGGGCCGAAAAAACTCAGAGTGATGACAGGGCTCAGTATTGCAAAGGATATGGTTAGGCTTACTTGGAGATACTATCCAGCATTCCTCATCTTCTCGCTTGGAGCACTCATACTTATACCAAGCATTATACTTGCAGGATACGTAGCATACATGTACTACTTCTACGGGGTCAAGTATCATATTAAAGGTATAATATCGATCATAGGCTTACTAGTAGGGACGCAGAGCCTCTTATTATCCCTAATAGCATTATTCCAGAAGAGAATTGAAATCCGGATCTCCCGCAAGCTAAGCTCTCTAGAAAGGATGCTTAGAGAAAATGACGCGAGGAAAAATAATTAATAGTATATAGCGTTTCAACAAGGTAGTAAGCATATTTTAAAGGTACTGCGAATTGACGATTAGGAATATGTGGAAGGAACTATTGGATGAATCCGAAATCATGGATTACTATACAAAAAATAACGTTCGCGCCATGATCATAGGCTTCGGAAAAATGGGATTATTACATGGTAGTATTCTTAACCTACTTAAACCGAGCATAGTTGTGGGAGTAGTTGATAAAAGTAAACTGTTAACATTTTTGCTGAAGAAAGTCTTCACTAACGTAACCGTCTCGAGGAGTATAGATGAATTAATTGAGGAAAAACTAGTTAACACGGTATACATTACGACCCCAACATCTTCACACTACTCTCTAACTAAAAAGTTAATCGAGCTAAATGTATCAAACATATTCGTCGAAAAACCTCCAACGGTAAACTCTAATCAACTAAGAGACTTGATCAATAAGAAAAAACCAGGTACAATAGTAATGTTTGGATTTCAGAAGAGATTTGCTTTAACATTCAGGCACGCTAAACAATTGTTGAGTAGTGGAGCATTAGGGGAGATATATAAAGTAGAATCTTATATTAGATCGGGTGATATAGTAAGAGAAACTACTAGGTTCAAACACTTAGGGAGAGGAGTACTCTTAGACCTCGGTGTCCACTTAATAAATCTACTTCAATGGATCTTCAATCCCGTTAAAATATTATCGGCAAATTATAAATCTAAATACACCGGCGTAGATGACGAGTTTAATGCAGAACTAGAAGATAAAGCCGGATTCCCGATTAGTTTTTCAACATCGTGGATTGATCAAAGGTTTAGGTTGCCGGAGACAATGATCCATGTAATAGCTGAGAAGGGGGAGCTATGGGTAACAGAAGATCATTTAAGGATAAACTGGAGAAACGGTGAAAAGGAAGCATATTACAGACCCCATTACTACTCCGGGTATCCCCCAGTAAACCTCGCTGATCAAGAATACACTATTGAGGATATACACTTCCTAAACTCAATCGCTACACGAACAAATCCCAAGACAAGCTTAGAAGATGGCTTGAAGACAATGATGCTTATAGACAAACTATACAGGGTTGCCGGTGCAGGATAATGGTAAGGGAATTCCTAATAGGCGATAACCCATTCATAGGCGTAAGCCATCTAGCACAGATTAAAGCTAGAGAAGAATCAAGAGAAGCTACACTTGAAAGAAAATACCAAGTACTAAGGAAGGGTGTAGAAGCTGGTGCTACTGGTTTTACTTTCTCGACTCATAATTCTAACCTTGAACTATTAAAGTATGTAAAGGAGAAAGACCCGGAACTTATCGGTAATATGAATTATCACATCCTCGTACCTTATGCTCAATCCTATGTCAGAAAAGCAAATATACATGGGACGATTGGTTTACTAAAAGATACTATTAAAGAATTACTACGCAACTTCCCTATACAATCATTCTCAGCAGCTATAAAACTAGACTATGGTAAAGGATTAGCATTATTCCTAGCACTAGATCTAGTCCCATACTTAAAAATACTACCTAGAAAGAAAATTAAATCAATACTTCTCCATGAAGTATTAACTGAAGTAATAATAGCATTCGATCTCTCAAAACTCTTAGTATCAATTAAGAAGTTCATAGAGGGGAAAATGAGTATAGATTTTGGCGTTGAAACTAGGAATATTACAAAATTAGAAGATTTCCTGAATAGGAACAATATAATGCTGAAATATATAATGACCCCAATGAATCCGCTGGGATATCAAATGGCTACGGATAAGTTATCAGC
>JALWZC010000131.1 GCA_027002875.1 Desulfurococcales archaeon | reverse complement strand
ATATAGTGTATCATAATATGATAATCTTTATTATTGCCCTTAAATAATAACGTCTATTAATACATTGGTATAAGGTGGTAGCAATGGTTTATATTTCGCAGAAAATGCTTCAAGTACTAGAGCATGAAATGGATAAGGGTTGGTTCACTATACAGGAGGTTAGAGGCATACTAGGCGGTGCTAGGGGTGAACACTTACAAGTTCTTTTAGACATGTATGTTCAGGGCCTAGTGGATCTTAGGAACGAGAGAGAGTTTCAAACAACGGATCAGGCGAGGAGAATTCTTGAGATATGGTTGTCACTTGATAAGCCGGCGGTTGATCCATGGATTGATTCAAGGATATACACTATGTTAATTGCTACCACGGAGGCAGGTGGTTATGTTCCTGAGCCATGGAGTAAGATACTTGAAGAGAGAAAACTATTATTTAGGGATGAAATAGGGCTTGAAGCATATGAACTAGTAGATTCGCTTGAAGCAATGGAAAGGAGACTTGTTGTAACCAAGGCGATTGCGGCCGAGATCCTTTCAGTCCCTGAAGGTCCTGCCGAGAAGAAATATTTTGGAAGTGTAAAGTTCCTTGATAGCCTTGAAGCAATGGGGCTTATCACGCGTTCACTACCAAATGGCGCATATATTTCTCTAACGCGTGCTGGTAGACTATTGAAGAAAGCATTAAGCATGTTAAATATCGACGCACCCTACCCGGTATTACTTAATTATGGAATTTATGCAGCACTCAACAAGGTCTTCAGCGGGGAGGAAATAAGTAGTGACGCTAGGACAATGCTAGGACTAATAGGTTATCTATCAGGCACGGGTACCCCTACAAAAGCCGCTTCACTAGCCTTGAAGGCCTGGAGAAACATCAAGAACCCGCCAGAAACACCGCCTTTCTCCGTTTCACACAAAGAACTATTATTAATGAGGACCATTGAGGAACAGTGGGAAAAAACTAAGCATAATCCCGAAGAAGCCCCTACCCTCAAAATACTGAAGAAGAAACTGGAGCCAGGATGGAAAGGGGAATACTATAGTATCACTCTTACACTTTATCACCTCGAGTCAATGGGGTTGATTAATCGCGAAGTCTACGAAAAGCGGGAAGTATTTAAATTAACAAGTTACGGCAAAAATATTCTATCATCAAGCCATGGAAAACCATCATCAACAATAGCGTCAAGAGCATTAATCGAGCCCGACGCTCTCCGAGGCCCCCGTGAGGACTGGGTAGCATATGCACGAGATGAGGGCTTGTTAGGCCCTGGTGGACCAACTAGATACGGCTTAGCTCTCATAAGAGCAGCGAGACAGAGCAGTAAAAGCTTGTTTCTAACTGGGCTAGAGGGCCTGATCCTCAAGAGGCTTCCAGAGACGAAGAGCATAGATAAACAACATATCATAGAATCGTTCAGGAAATACACCGAAGACATCGCTATCGCTTTAGATAAGCTGGAGACTAGAGGATACATAAAGACAACCCCCATCGGCTACATTATTATAACGAGAATAGGAAAAATGATCAAGAAAGCAATAATGGGCGTAGAAAAAGGAATAGCAACACCGATAAACCCACCACTAATAACCATTCTCAAAGCAGTTAGAGAACTAGGAACAGACGATATAGCAAAACTAGTAAACAAAACCAAATTAGACATAGACACCGTCAAGACGGCATTAATACTAGCAAGAAAAGCAAAATACATAGGCAAAGGATACTCACTAACAGAAAGCGGCAAACTCCTACTCGAAATAGTAGAGAAAATAGAAAAAGAAACTGAAAACGAAAAAGAGCTTTGATTAAAAATAAGTACATCTCCTTTATAATTTGAATTAATATTTTTGTCAATATTTATATAAGACGTGTCCCTCTACTCAAGAATATCTCTAGCAGTGCTATCCCATATTATTATAGTGTATCTGTCGATGCGTTTTTGTTGATGTATAAATATAGTTGTATGATTTCACTAATTATCCGTAACCACCTGGTTCTATATATTCTAAATCATCTATTCAACCAACTTATTGTATCTATATGTTAGGATTCTAAAGTATTCCAATAAACTTGTACCGTAATGAAACGTCTATGTCTCGAAGTTGATGATTATAAGAGCTGGTACTTCCCTAGCATGAATAGTAAGGTTACCAGCAAGCCCAATATTCATTATTGTGTTCGTGTATTTATAATTCCGTTAAACAATAGGAAAGATAAGTGTAGTTAGGGTTTATAGTTTTGAAGGCGCCGGGCCTTGTTAGAGCTACTGGTTTCTCGGAGGCTTTGAAGCGTAGGGTTTATGTCTTTAATGATATTGTTTCTCGGAAGTTGTTTCTTGGACGGGATAACCTGGTTGTTGTTAATCATCCTGTCCGGCGTGTTTCAGCTGTTTTTAATCCTGGGGTCTTAGTTGATAATGATGTTGTTCATCTTTATCCAAGGATCGTTTATGGTTATTACATGTATGTTTCTGCTGTCGGGTATTTGAGTCTAAGCCTTGACTATGTCCTCGAGGATAATTTGTATACTGATAAACTGTTTGAAGCGGAGATCGTAGTGTATCCTGATGAATGGTTCGACATGGTTGGAGTAGAGGATCCCCGTGTATACTTTTTAGGCGACGAATTATACATGACGTATTGTGGGCGGAGTATTGATTATTATGAGAAGCGTAGGAAGGGTATGCAGGGCTCCTACCCGGTTACCGCTATTAATACTGGTAAGCCTAATGCATGGGTGAAGAAGACTATTTATGCTTTCCCGGAAGGGTATGGTTTGGATGTTTTTGATGACCGGGATGCTTTCTTATTGAAGAGCGGTAATAATACATACCTATTCCACAGGCCCACCCTCACAAGCGGGGATCGATACTTATTGATAAGCAGGGTTGGAGAACCAAGCATTGAGAGAGAAAGCACAGCAAGCTTAACACACATATACGAGCCCGTAGAAGTCCTCGAACCAGCACCTTTCGAGGAGAAGATTGGGTGGGCTACTCCACCAGTAAGCCTAGGCAGGGATCAATACCTAGTCTTCCTACACGGAGTAGACGCGTTAAAAACCGGGTACCACTTATTCGCCTTACAACTCAGTATTAAGAGCTCAGAGATAAGTATTGAAGCCGTAACGCCGAAATATATTATGACTCTAACCCTATTCCCGGAGAAGTATGGTGAGAGAAGCTTCACGATCTTCCCGACGGGCTTGTCAAGGATAAATAGAAACGAGTACCTCATAGCATACGGTGCAGCCGACCTAGTCCTCGGATTAGGCATTATTAATCTAGATGATGTACTAAGGATACTTGATGAGGGAAGAATATTCTAGGAGTGTAGCTAGGATATCCATTATTATAGGGCTATTATTATATGAATATTCTAGGAGTTGTTGAGCGGGTGGTCAATTATTATCGCGAGGATTGGCCGGAAGATCATTATTGTACAGGAAGCCCCTACACACTGGGATGTACGCTACGCGCTGGATGAGATTAACCAGATACTATTGACTAGGAAATATAAGCCGACCTACTTCTTCGAGGGCACACCAGCGATCGGGCAGGGTGGTTTCTCGGTCATAGTTAAACTGGACAGGGAGCTTAGGGATGAGGAGAGAAGATTGTTGAAGAGACTGCTGAGTAACCGGGGTATAAAGGTGATTATGGAGGATTAGGGGAATGTACGAGATCGATCTATATAGGAAGGTTGTGGAAGAGCTCGAGAAGAGGAACCCGGTAGCAATAGCTACTATCGTAGCCAAGGAGGGCAGTGGGCCCAGGGATCTCGGTGCTAGCCTAGTAGTAACGGTTGACGGGGGGAAATACGGGACTATTGGAGGGGGGCATGTCGAGAAGATCATTATTGAGGAAGCACGTAAAGCGCTCGAGGAGGGAAAGCCTAGAAGGATCAAGTTAGCGCTTAGGAGGGAGAACATACCCCCAGACGCGATCCCCACGAACCAGCTCTGCGGAGGAGTAGTTGAAGTGTTCATAAACATCGTCAAACCGCCTCCACGCCTAGTAATAACAGGCGGGGGCAATGTTGGTAAACCAATAGCAGACATAGCAAACACCCTAGGATGGCCTGTAGTAATTATTGATTCAGACCCAAAACTAGCCAGTAGGCAGAGATACCCCTACGCTGAAAAGGTACTAGTAGGAGACCCAGCCGAGCTAGTAGCAAAGCACGCCTCCTCACCATACGATATAGCAATCATCGCCTACGGAGAAGTCGAAACAGACTATAAGAGCCTCCGAAACCTAGTATTAAAAGGGTTCAAGGGGCACATATGGGCATTGTGCAGTAGGACTAGGGCTACATGGATGCTGAAGAGGCTCGTGGAGGAGGAAAAAGTAGACCTCGACGAAGTGATCGATAGGCTTCACATGCCTGCAGGCCTAGACATAAACAGCGACACGCCGGGAGAAATAGCGGTAAGCATAATCTCAGAGATAATATGCGTACTCAAAAACTGCCGCAGACCAGTACAATCAATGAACATAGCGGGTAAATGGTGGAGAGCCTATAAAGCCCAAAAACTGAAAATAAAAGAATAAAACCATTTTTCCTCCTCTCTACCCTCCCTATTTCTTAAACATGTAGAACGCGATCCCGGCTAAGACGAGGATTATTACTACTGCTACTAACACTGTAGTATTAAACCCTCCCTCAGAAGGAGTCGTAGCCCCCGCTGTTGACGCCGTTGTACTCGAAGATGACACGGAGCCGGTTGTCCCGGTTGGCGTATTCGTTAATGTTTGAGTTTGAGTAGGTGTAGATGTTCCCGGAGTCATTGTTGTGCTGGTGCTTGTTGTCGTTGGGAGTGTTGTTGTAGTGTTTGTTGTTTCGTTAAACGTTGTCTCAACTATTACTTGTTTATGGTATTGTAGCATTGGGTAATGTGTGTCGGGGTAATAGCTTTCATCTAAGCCTATATCTATAACTATCTTCTCTGTTGCTAGTAGTAGATCCTTTGGAATATTATCGCTAGCATAAATAGTGTTCTCACCTGTTTCCGGAGACGTCATCGGGCCCCTGTAGATCTCTGAACCGTTATGCGAGTAATAATGTACTTCTAGATCCGTGTTCACCGAGTTGCCCGGAGGGTTTGCATAGTATAATTTATACTTCACCATATAATCGCCCCCGCCCTGATCGCTAGCTTCTACTATCACCCGGTAAACATATGGCGGCTGCCCATCGATCCCCGAATAACTATACAATAGCAGTAATGGCGTGCCGACAAGGCCGGAAACAGCGTATAGCAGGAACAACTTATCCCCGCTGATCACCGCTTTCATCAATACATCCGGGTATTTATAGTGTATAATGCATTCATCGTAGACCGTGTTATTCCTTATTATCCCAAGCCTAGCCTTGAGCTCGTCTTCACTCATAACTAATAAATCGCCGCTAGCATAGTAGATCTTATCGGGTAAGGGGCCGGATACGTTTAATTCTTCAACGCTTAAATCATCAACACCATTAATAGTTGTGAGGAAGAGCCTACCGTCATCAAGGTATGTGAGGAAGGTAGTATCGTTTAACCAGTAAATATTCCAGGATATACCCGTGAAATTATATAGTTCTCCGAGACTACTAGTCCACTTCCTCCACTCCCTAAGATCGATGAAGTCTAAAACCCCCTCTGCTGAAGCGGCTATTATGTATCTATGGCTGGGCGAGATAAACTGCATGCTTGCACGGAAGGGGTTCCACGATACTGGCCCGGTGTCCACTGCTTCAAGTGTTTCCATGTTTATCCTGACACCACCATCTATCCACGTATTATTATACACTATCGTAGTACCCCAGGTATGGTATTTTCCGGAACCGGAAACGTTTAGAAGCTGGTGGAAGATCACTTGTGTATTATTACTATACAGGTCTATGTATCCATATAATATGTCTAAAATTGATCCATAATCGCTACGCTCCACTACCCTCATGAATAGCTTGTCATTATAAACTGTTATCCCGGTTATCTCGGGGTTCCTTAGGCTACGAGTATAATTTATTCTAAGCTCGAATGTTCCATCCCCGATACTATCCACTTTTATAATATATGGGTAATCGCTGCGGATAATGACCTTGTCCCCGTAAAGGACTATATCGTCATAATCTATCTTTGAAACATTACTCCACATATCTATGTAGGGACTAAGTGTTTCGAGATCAACTATGTAGACTATTAATGCATTCCCCGGTTTCTTCTCGTACAGCATTAGTATTTTATCATTAAACTTGATCTCTGCTGAAGTCGTTAAGCCCGGTAAATCATAGTGTTGCAGAAAAGTATATATCGGGTATTTCGGGGGCTCCCACGTTATCATAATGCTCCACTTATAGTTTGAGCTGGGAGATGCTGAGGCATTATAGTTTATTATGGAGAGTAAGGGTATTACGAAGAGTATTAGGATTAGCAGGCTTCTATACATAACGTATACCCTGATACAGTTCTCGGCTCAATCAAGAGATATTTCTTAATAGCCCCAACTCAAAAATATTTTGCCCCATACAATTCTACTGTGCATGACTGCTTATCGGGAATAGTTTCCTAGCATCATCAATTATTCTCATGAATATATCAGTTCCCGACCAGCAGTTCTCGGCTGAGCCGATCTTCTCCCGTAGAGCACCGGGATCAGGCTTCACTCCCTTTAACCTATATATCAGTACGATATATAGTATTTCTAGAGTAGCTGTATTACAATCCTCCATCCCCACCTCCTTATAATACTTGTTTACCTCGACCACCTCGTTTAGGGCTTCTTCATACATTTCTAGAGCGTAGTATATTGCTGAGAGTATAGCTTTAGCCTGCATTAATTTCTCCTTAGTACCAATCTTCAATAATAGATCTCTTGCTCTTGAAGCGTATTCAAGGGCTTTATTCAACTGCCCAATACTCGCCAATGTCTCAGCCTTAACGGTATACAGTATGGCTTGGAGGCTCAACAGCTTATTAGTTTCAAGATACTGCTCTAGGTTATCCATGATCTCCAAGGCTGACTCATAGTTTTTCATAGCCAGGTATATGTTTGCTAAACCAATCATTGTAGCAACATAGTATCTAGGCTTACTAATAACCCTCTTAAGCTCCAATCTCTTCATATAATATTTCAATGCTTCATCATAGTTGTTATTGAGGAATTTGTATAGGCCCACGGAGCCGTAATACTCTATAAGAACCCTCTCCCTAAGCTCCGGATCCCTAATTCTATACGCAATATCCTTAATCACCCTCAATAATTCCTCGACTAATTCATTATTCAATCTTAGATTTACGAGTATCTCAGCGTAATCGCTTAATAGTCGGGAGGCTAGTACTAGTTCCTCATCCCCGTAAAGCTCTTCTGGATCAATGTTTTCAGCTAGAGGCTTAAGCCTTTGAAGAGCCGTTTTAAAATCGCCTTTTATGTATTCGAGGTGGCCTAGCTCCATTTCAAGTATAAACTTTGTATAAGAATCTAGGCCCTCCCAACCCCTGATCGTGTCGAGGATATAGTAGTACTTGTCTAGGAAACCCATATGGTAGTCTAGGCTTTCAATAATCCTCTTCTTAACTAGCTTTTCAACACCTTTAATGTCCCGGTACTTGTAGTAGATCATTAGTGCACGGTAGAAGTCCAGCGGTGTATTCTTGGACAAGTAATAGTCTCCGATCCTATGGGCTAGCTTGTATAGGTTTTCACCGATGATCTCCCTAGAAGCCCGCCGTAGGAGGCTGTGGAGAACATATCCCTCTCCAGCAATGTATTCTACAAGCCCCATATCCTCGAGGTTCTTAACCGCGAAGTCAACGCTTCTCATACCAGTAACGTATTCTAATAGTTCGAGCGGTGCTGGTTCTTCTAGGAGGGATAGTGTTTCGAAAACTATTTTCTCCCCAGGGTTTAACGCTGTGTATATCTCTCCCACCACGTAGTCTATGATATCCTTCCTCGAGAATAAACCGATATCAATTGGCCTGCCGAGACTGCAGAGGTCTAAGTATAGGGAGACTAGTGCTGGGACGCCCTGTGTAGCTATGTATAGCTCGACTATTTTCTCCTTATCAATCCTTAAGTTCCTAGCCTTAACCAGCTCTGCTACCTCGTTGATCTCGAATCCTCGCAGTCTTATCGTGTGTATAATGCCTTTATAGTATGGTAGTTTACGCGGCCTCATCCTACTAATAATTATAAGCCTTGACGCTTGTATAGATTCTATTATATCATTGATCGCTTTAAGCAGCTCATCATCACTTATCTTATAGTAATCGTCAATAACTAGTACAACCCTCCTAGACTCTAAGCCGTCAATAATTGCTTCAACGACGAGGCCCGGATCCCATTCTCCGCGTAAAACGTTTGTGAGGCGATCATGGCCTAGGGTTTCCAGGAAGCCTGCTAGCTGTATTGCGAAGTGCCTGAGGTTTGAGAAGCTTGTAGCAGTATACCAGTAGACGGGTTCCTCCAGCCTTGAAACATGTTTTGCTACTAGGTAAGTCTTACCAATACCAGGTAAACCCCATACAAGGATAACCTTCTTATCAGTCTTCTCCAACTCCTCGAGGTAAGCCTTTCTACCGACGAAGAGCTTTGTTACCGGGATCGTTCTAGGCTGTGGAGCCGTTGAAACAATCGTTGAGATTACTGATTCATCCGACTTATAAATGATAACTTTGATCCCCGCCCCCGTGAACTCGATCTTTATTGATCTAACCAGGCTGTAACAGATCTTAACGTTTTTATCCCCAATCCTCTCCCATGAACAATCGATCAACCCCGCTCTGCGGAGCCTCGTAAGCCTGCGGCTAATCTCTGCTTCATCCTTCCCGAGTAGCTGGGCTATCTCCCTCGTATACATCCTCGACGTAGAGAGGAGTTGGAGTATCAGCATATTAGTCTTGCTCCGCAGAAGACTCGAAAGATCCTCAATACTGTCTAGTTTACCGCACACTTTACGTACAGCTCCACTATGTCTAGGATATTATTGTCTATACACTGATATATTACTTGCTACCTGCCCATGATAAAATAGATGCTGCCAAAGCATCGAGATTACCCTAATGGATCATATAGTTTCCAGCCACGGCCCAATCCCAGATACTGGAAACAATATGTGGAGTCGATAAACATGTTGTTAACGGGTAAAGGATTACTAAAGCAACCACAATGAGACCTACAAATACTAGTTGCAAAACCCTTCCAACACCCATAGTTCATCAACTATTATCGCTGAAATAATACTCTATAGTAAATAAACTGGTAGGATTGATAACACTAATCAAACCCATATATTATAAACCATACTGTTGAAACTAATGCTTCGAGTGATAATATTGAGTAATGCTGATGAAAAGGCTCAGCCCCTCCCCGAAGACTTAATAGATTATATCTCGAAGAAAACGGGGCTATCAAGGAAGACGGTGATGCTAGTCTTAAAATACGAGAGAAAATATTATTTTTCAAAACTCGAAGAACTATACACTGAGTAAAAAGGTATTCTCCTAGAGTATAGACCATTATCCTTAATGGGGCGTTATTAGGGGTAAGATGCATTGGATCACACTGTTATTATTTATAGGCCTAAGCCGCCATACTTATTCTCTAAGCACTTAGAATTATTTAGTCTAAATAATGAACCTGTCCCTTACATTTATGATAGAATGGGGAAATCATGTAGATCAATTAAGAGGCTGGGTAGGAAAGAATTATTCCCGGTTAAATGTATTTTTAGAGGGGAACCTTATGACCCGGTTATAGAATGCCTTGCATATGGTGAATTTTCCAGCTCTTCAAGGATAAGAGAATACCTTAAAAAGCATTTAAGGATCGATTTCGACTATAATAGATTCCTTGAAGTAATCAAGGATTACCCTAAGCTACAGGGTATTGTGGGGAAATATCCCGGATTAAGACCAGGTAGAGCTATGAGTTTATATGAAGCATTGATCGATGCTGTTGTTAAGCAGAGGATCAGTTTAAAAGCCTCCCTACGTATTACTTCAAGACTAGTGAAACGGTACGGTCAACACTTTACTATTAATAATGAAGACTACTATTCAACCCCATTACCGGAAAGAATACTGGATTCGACAATTCTAGAACTTAGGAAGCAGGGTTTAACCAGTGTAAAAGCTAGAGCATTATGGGAGATAGCGAGGGCTGAATACGAGGGATGGCTTCCAAGTATTAGAGAAGTAGAGAGGGATCCATGGAGGGTTGTAGATGAATTAACCGGGATATATGGCGTTGGGCCTTGGACTGCTGAGCTAGCAGTAGCAATGACACTGGGCGATTTCCGTGTAGGGCCTAGGATGGATTTAGCGGTTAGGAGGGGCTTGTCTCGCTTCGGGTTTAGTGTTGAAGAATTGTTGAGGGATGAGCGTTTAACGGAGTTTATAGGGCTAGTAATGTATCTTGCAAGTATTCATTGATATGGGTTATCTACTAGTTTCTAGGATACTGCTATTATGAATACTATTAGTAAGAGTATTATTGAGGATGTAAAACCTAGGAGTGGAGTATGCTTATCTACCCAGTTTATAATCCGTCTACTCCTCCTAAGGCTCTTCATTGATGCGTAGATTATTATTAGTGGAGTTATGAATAGCGTCGTGTATAGGGCTAGGCTGATCGCCTGGCTATAAGTATCCATACCCGTGATCATTGATGCGAATAATAGTAGTGGGCCGCTAGTACAGGGTAGGAGGACTGATACGGAGAATAACCCGAGTATAACTGCCCCCAGTATTGGCCTGCTAATGAACTTTTTCAATGGTACCCGTTTACACTCCCTACACTCCTTCAAACCTTTCGAGCGGCTTGCCTCGATGATATTGTAGAACGCGAATATCGCTGCTAGCGATAGGTAAACCCATCTAGGAACGATGTAGGCAAGCCATGTAAGGCCTAGGCCGAACAAGTAGTACCCAATAAATATTATTAACATGAATGCTAGGCCCGGCAGCGAGACGTTCTTCCTCGGTAGTAGGGTTGCTAGGAAAACAGTGTACAGCGTGATCATGCATGGGTTAACGCTGTCTAGCAGTGATAGTATTATCAAGGAGGGTAGTACATCGATTATGCTCGGCTTCCTCCTCCACGAAACCGTTACATTGCCTGGCTGACTAGTTGTTTCAAACCCGCATATTGCTGGGGCATATTTCGAAGTGAACAACGTGTTATTCTTAACCGTTATAGCCTCCCAGGCCTCAGTGCCCATGTATACGGTTATATTATTGCTTGGTTTCGACGATAATAGTTTATCCCAGAAACCCTTATCTTCAACCTCTCCAATAACGATCCCCGTCGTCTCGCAGTCTACAACTACGAGGGTTGTCGGTATCCATCCCTTCGAAGCTATGGCTACGGATAAGTCTAGGAAGTGGTTTGCACACGACGAGTTAGCAGCTACGTTGCAGAAATATACATGGCTTGAACCATAGGTTTTTGTTAGGAATTGTTTCAGAGCCGAGCAGTGCGGGCAGCTTGGATCACCGTATATGTAGAATACATAGTTTCCACTACTAGTAGTGGAGGAGTAGGCGATTACTATTAATGATGTTGTTAGTGATAAAAGAATTATTACGATGAATATTTTATTCCCCAACACCCTTCACCTGGATCCACAAATCCCGGCAAGCAAACCAAATATAAGTCTTAACATAAGCTTCGCTACCCCCCATAGAATATTGTAGTTTTCGGTTAATGTGGTATCCTTGGAATATTTAACCGCTTCATTATTGATAGTCTTAGCTGAGAATTCTTTCCGAGAACTAGGGGACTACTTTGAGCCATGGTACTCGCTTAAAGTCCTGGTCAAAGGTGAAGATAGTATCTATGCCGTAGTGTTTAGCGGTTATTGCTATTAGAGCGTCTCCGGGGAGAAGGTCGTAGCTTCTCATGGTTTCTAGGAGTTCTCTAAGGTTTCCCCTATCATTTAAGACAAGTATTCCTAGTTCCTCTATTAGTTCTTCAACATCATTTATTGCGTCAGCGAATCCTTTAATCCCATGTCTTCTTATATAATCCCGCAGTTGCTCCAGCTTCCTAATTCCAAGTCTTCTTAGTGCATCCAGCCTTATAAGGGTGAAGATAATCTCATCAACTATCCCAAGAGTTACTACTAGATCCTTCCTCTCTATTAATACCTGCTTAGTCTTAGAGGCATAAGGCTCGACCCGGTGAAGATAGTATACGAAAGCATTTGTATCCAACAGTATCACTGGGCCTCGGCCTCAAGCATAAATTCGTCGAGAAGCTCCTTCGGCGCCAGACCCCTTCTTCCATAGAATTTTTCAACGATTTTCCTCCTATCTTTGAGTCTCTCTATCCTAACTAGAACCTCCTCCCCCTCCCTGAGCTGAACGGGTTCAAGGAGTCTTAGCACCCCTCTCTCGTACCTCGCTTTAATTATTCTAGACAACCTAAGCACCTCACTATTGTTCTATCAGGGCTTGACCCAGTATATTTTTATTAGTTTAAGTGTTTCGGATCATCTTCACCGATATCTATATTGATGTTCACTTGTGGGAAGCATTGTTGATAAGTTTTGGATACTACGTGTTTATGTAGATGTATGCGAGTGTTAAAGCTATTATTGCTGGTATGAAGGAGTACTTGAATAATGTGTATAGTGCTTGCTCTATCCTGTATCTCCCGTATAGGTTTTTGACTAGTACTGCTAGGAACATTACTACTAGGTACTTGGCGATCAATACTATTATTCCCGGTATTGAGAGGTGGGGGTATGGGTAGGGTCCTCCCAGTATTATGTATGTTATTGATAATGCTGTTACCGCTACATCAACATCGTGTAGTAGTGATCCAAGCCCAAGTATTGGCCCGGAGAATTCTGTTTCGAATCCAGCAATAATCTCCTGCTCAGCCTCCGGTATATTGAAGGGTTGATACATTGCTTTAGCCTGCAGTGATACCAACGCCGCCAGTAGGGATAGGATCATTAATGGTAGAGTGTAGGGGTTTAACCATAGCCTCCAAGAGTTGAGGCTTGCAGTATAGACGCTGTAGGGGTCTCCCATACTACTAGTTAAAGCTACTGGTACTAGTAGGGCTGCGAAATATGCTGGTTCACAAATAGTAACTAGTGTTAGTATCCTAGATACTCCTACGCTGGTATAGGGGCCTGGGAAGGATAGGCTCATGACTATGAGCATGAATGGTATCCATAGGCAGCATAGGTACATGTATACTAGGAAGTCGTAGGGGCCATGGATCCTCAGTATGCTTAGCGGTAGTAGTAACGGTATAGTATACGCTGCTCCAAGCCCCAATAAGCCTGCTATACGGCCTATCCATGGTAGGGAGTTTCTAGGTAAAACCTCCTCCTTAACCCTGATCAGCTTTAACAAGTCGTAGAGAGGCTGGAGTATACCGGCTGGCCCAACATAGCTGGGCCCCATACGGTTCTGGAGCCTAGCGCTCAGTTTACGAGTATAGTACTGTGTAAAGAGTGCTAGGCTTGTTAGGAATAGGAATCCAGGATAAACCAGTGCGGCTAGTAGCCAGTAAATAATTAGTCCCGCATCGATCATGGATAAACACCTCTAACCATATAGATTGCTCCAAGTATGATCGATACCAGTAGGAGTAAGCCATACCAAGAAGTCATAAATAACAGCCAGTCCTGCAGGTTACCAGTATGCATCCTATCCCTAACCGCGCGGTACAAGACCCGGGCGAACCTCCTAATAAATCCCCAGTAAAGATTTGCCGGGGAGGGAGTCGGGTTTGAAACGATGTCCTCCGGCTCTCCTCCTAGATAAGTCTCCGTGAACCGGGTCTTCTTATTCCTCAAACCCTCATAGATCAACAATACTATTATGAAGACTGTGAACATGAATAGGGATGCGGCTAACGCTACAAGCCCCGGATCACCATACTCGAGTTCAACCACATACACTACACGACCACCTCCCTCTAAAGGCTAGGGCATTAACTCATTATATGCTTCCAGGAAAACACGGCGATAAAGATCAGCCTTTTCCGGGCTGACAAGTCCTAAGCCAACATACTTGTAGAGAACACTGTATATCACAGGGTACAATAATCCTAGTAGTAGGACGATAATAGCCATTAGGAAGAGTAGAGCGTTAACACCGCGGAGTTTAAGCTTCTCATACCCGGCACTTCTACCCGGCGAGGCGAAGACTATACTGTAAATTGCCTTCGCATAGCCTGGAACGCTAAGTGCCGACACGATTATTACTAGTAGAGCCGGAATAACCTGGCCAGCCTCCATATAGGCTTTATACATTAACAGCTTGGAGAAAAAGCCCCCGAAAGGTATTAATCCCATAAGGCTTAGGAAGCCCATGATGAAAGCTGTTGAAACCCATGGGTAGAGCCTACCAACGCCTCGTAGCCCGGATAAGCTACGGGTTTTACCGGTGTCAATGAATACTCCGCTAGCCATGAATAATAATGCTTTAGCAGTACCATGCGTTAAAACATGGTATACTGCAGCCGTTAACGCTAAGGCCACGACACCGATGGGTAGACCGGCGAATCCCAGGGAGGCGGCCATGTAGATCAAGCCGATGTGGCTAACCGTACTATAAGCCAACAGCCTCTTAACATCCTCCTGGACCATCATCAATAAGGCTCCAACGAATGCACCGGTAAAGCCTAGTAGGAATAATACTAGGAGTATAATATCCCTATAAACCCCCAGCGGCGAACCGGGGAAGTATAGCGTGTAGAGGAACCTGATCGAAGCATAGACTCCAATATTCACCACTAAGCCTGACAGAGCCGCTGAAACAGGAGTAGGAGCCTCAGGGTGTGCATCGGGTAGCCAGAAATGGTTGGGGAATAGTGCTGATTTATATGTGAAAGCCCAGAGGCTCAGCGAGACTGCTATAAGGCTACCGATACTAATAGTAGGGGAGGATATTAGGAGGGTGAATAACTGGTAGTTCCTATAGGATATATCAGCCATGTTCAATGATCCATAGACACCGTAGAAGATTGCTAAACCGATAAAGTAGATCGTTGTAGCCGTTGCACCAATTATAGCATACTTCATAGCAGCCTCCACAGCCTCCGGCCTCCTTTTATGATAAGCTACTAAGGCATAGGCGGATATGCTCAGCACCTCGATCATTACGAACAGGTTGAATACATCACCGGTGTGAAGTGATCCAAGCATCCCTATTCCCAAACCGATCAATAATATATAGTACCATTCAGGCTCGTCGAAGTGGTGGTTGTACCAGAGACTATATATCCCGATGAATAACAGCGTCCAAGCAGTGAATAACCCGATTACAGCGTTCAACCCATCAACCTCATAGCTTATACCTATAGGAGGCGGCCAGCCCCCATAAGCGTATAGTAACGGCTTGCCGGCGTAGTAGTATCCAGCCGCTATTATCGTTGACGACGCTGCCGCGTAGATCAACGCGATCAATGCATGTATTCCCGGATACTTCTTCTCCCCGAAAACCTTTGTGAATAAGGGTAGTGTGAAAGCGAATAATGCTAGTACTGGAACCGTTAATCCAAGCATGTCGGTTGCAAGTCTTACCAGCCAATCCATAACCGATCACCCACCCCGATCCTAGTCGAAGACTTTTTTCGCGAAGTATTCGAACATGATGCTTATCTCCTTCCTAGCCTTCTCGGGATCAGTTGTCTTAACGTTTATCCAGTGAACATAGTACCTCTTATTCTCAGTGTCAATATCGACCACTACTGTTCCAGGAGTATTAGTTATCGAGTTAGCCACTGCCGTAATAGCATAGTCTGTCTTAACACTATAGGGAACCATTACTATCCCCGGCTTAACGGGCATTCTAGGATGGAGTATCCGGTACATTACGTCTAGGTGTGCTTTAACCTCAGCTATGAAGAAGTAGTAGAGGCTGTAGAGTATTAGCCAGCCCCACCTCCTCGGATCAATTGTTTTCAATGGGTTATCAATTGTAAAAGTTGATAGAAAACCAGCTACTACTAGGCTAACAATTACTCCAGAAACTATATCGTAGGCTGAAATACTCCCAGTATATACTATGTATACTATGAAGCCCATAATCGACAATACGAGTACCCCTAGAAGCCTCATCCCCTACTTCACCCCCTAAGCTTCCTAATCTCTCTCACATCTAGTGTACCGTAATGCCTGTAGATCTGTAGTGCTAGGAATACTAGGAATAACGTTACAGCTAGCCCGATAACCACTGCTGTTAATACTAGTGCTTGAGGCAGTGGATCGACTGCTGATGAAACATATTGTTGAAGCATCGTCTTATTCAAATGTGTCCAACCAACAAGTACTGGGGGCCTGCTAGGAGTTGTCTCGCCTGGCCATAGCCTATAGCCTATTATTAACGCGAAAGTATTAGCAGTGTCTCCAAGTATTGTTAGCGATATTATCTTCTTTGTTAAGTGGGGCTTATAGAATACACCGTAAAGTGCTAGCGCTAAGTTCATAACCATCGAGGATATGAGTATGTATAGGAAATAAGTAGCAGTATCCACTACTTCACACCCCCATCCTGATAGGCTTTCTCCGGGATCGTTAGGAGTAGGAGTACTATTGTGAATCCTGCAAGCACTGCGAAGAACTCGAATATGTTGAAGAACCAGAGAGTACCACTAATCAACTGGTTATCAATATATGCCGGCGCCGATACAGGAGCTGTAGCCTTAGCCTGATTCTGCAGTACGTAGGCGTGTACATCAGCGGCTAGGCCTGCTAGGAATACCGCTATAGCCGTTATACCAATACCCGTCAACCCTAGGCTGCGGACGATAAGCATCGACTCTTTCCGCACACCTCTACGGATTAGGTAGTATTGGCTGAAGATTATGAGTATCAGTAACGGTGCTACAGCTCCCGTAGCTCCTCCCTGGAACCCGCCTCCAGGCGTTAAGTGTCCGTGTAGTGCTATGCTCGCAGCTACGATGATTATTAGTGGTGCCGTGATCCTTGTTACTGTTTTTACTATTATGGATAACCCGAGTTTTGAATAATCGAGTTTAGCCGGAATATATTTTCTATACCCCCTAGCCAGAGCTATACTCCCTATTATCGCGAGGTAGAAGACCATCGTCTCGAAGACCGTGTCTAGTCCACGGTAATCCCATACAACGCTTGTAACCGATTCCGGGCTGTTTACTGTGAAGTATGGGCTCCACGGGTTATAGGATGTATTAAGGTATACTCTAGCCAGCCACCTTACCTGTCTGCCCGGCACTATTGACTCTCCCGCTACTACTAGCAATAGGCTGAAGGCTAGTATGAATAATATAATGACTATTAGTCCTACTAGGCGCTTCAATCCTTCTCCCACCTCTCAGTCTTCCTGATCAATACCAGTATTACGGCCGGGTAGAGGCCTACTGCTACAGGTATGTAAACGAGGACTATGTCTGGAGCCATTAGCATGTAGTAGATGAAGGCGTAGATAGTGCTCTGGATCGCGCTGTAAATAACTGCTTTAACGAGGTCTTTCTCAGTAATAGCTAGATAAGTAGCTGCAGTACTGAATAATGCGGCTAGAGCGGTTATACCGATCATTATCTCCATGGGCCCGATCAACCACTACCACCCCCGGAAACACACTGCTTCTCATCAAGGTGGTCAACAATACAGGGCTCCACGGGGACTATTCCTGCACGATGAGTCGCCCTTGCTAATGCGTGGCTACCAGCTGGTGCTAGTATGAGTATGAGTATAGCTGTTACAAGGCTCCCCCCAGCCATGAACCACCTGTATTCTCCTAGGCAGTAGCACCCCGTTGCTAGTAGGCTTGCACCTATTAATGGTAGGAAAGCACCCCATATAGCACCGATCGTTGCAGCGTGTAGTCTCAGGTAGAAGTTGCGGAACCTGTTAAACCCTATAGCCGCTACGAGGTCTGCGAAAGCGCCTACTCCAACCATGATCATACCGATCCAGACGAGTACTTCCTCAATAATCACTCTTACTCACCCATCTCCTTCTTCTCGAGGTACTTGGAGACATAGATGTCGAGGCTATAAGCCCACAAGGCTAATACTATTGCCGTACCGATCAGTATTGGTTCCCGGAAGAATATGGCTAGTATTACTAGGAAAGCGGCTAGGTCATAACTCATAGAGTCTACCGCTAAAACTATATCACTGATCGAAGGGCCTCTCAGCGCTCTTATCGTGTATAGTATGAAGGCTGTAATGAATACTGGGAGTATGTATAGTATGAATAACTGTACTTCCCCGAGCCCGATCACTTCTCCGCGGCCCCCGCTTCTCCTTTCTTCTTGAGGGTTGATAGTGATAATTCCATAGAGTTTATCGGGGAAGTACTTGCTAGTTCGTAGACGTTGCTTGTAACATAAGCGTTTACGGGGCATACGGATACGCAGCGGTAGCAGAATACGCATCGGAAATAATTGATTACCGGGTAGATCTTCCTAGGATTCTTCTTCGGGGCTTCGTACACCTCCGGTATCTTAACCATCTTTATAGCGTCGGCCGGGCACTCGATAGCGCATAGGCTACAGCCAATGCATTTCTCAAGGTCTGCGTAGTGCCTCCCGCGGAGATCAGGCTCTACCGGTACCTTCTCCCTCGGATACTGTATCGTCGCCGGCTTGCTGAAAAGGTTTCTAAGGATTAGAGAGAGTATCTTTGGCTTACCCGTCTCGAACCACCCCCTGCTAACTCTTTAACCGGTACTTTCCGCTTCTCCCCTGTCCGGGGATCTATTACTGTTACACGCTCCATACAGGAAATGCATGGATCCCATGATACGAGTATAACGGGTAGATCGGCTACCGTGTATCCAACGTATACGCTCGCAGTGTTAATGATATTGATGAAGCTGGGAGTCCTAATCTTCACACGATACGGCTTAGGCTTACCATCACTCATAACGTAATAGGTTAACTCACCCCTAGGGGCTTCTACGCGTGTATATGCTTCTCCAGGCGGGAATCTACGTGGTAGCCGGCGCTCGTCCGGTACTGGGTTTCCATCGCTCGGCAAGTGCTCCAAAGCATAGCGAGCCATGTTTAAGCTCTCAATTGCTTCATCCCACCTAACCATCATGCGGGCCCATACATCCCCCTCCTTCCGGGTTACTACGTTGAAGGGTATCTCATCGTAGGCATCATACTTCTCACTACTACGAACATCTATTTTCACACCGCTTGCACGCGCAGGGGGGCCTACTAGGCTCATCCTCAAAGCGTCTGTCTTCGATACTACTCCGACGCCAACCATCCTCTTCAACAAGGTGTCGTCTTCCATGAATACCCTCCGGTAATACTTTACACGGGGAAGCACCCGGTCGATAAGCTTCAATAATCTATCCTTCTTAACACTATCAACATCCCTACGAACCCCTCCAACCATCAGGTAGTCGGATAAAACCCTATTGCCGGTCAATACCTCCTTAGCCTTCATAACGTATTCACGATCCCTCATGATATTCATGAATAATGAGTCGAAACCAATGATCTCAGCCATAACGGCGTTTATAAGCATGTGGCTATGAACACGTTCAAGCTCCATAGCTAGTACTCTAAGGTAGCGGGCCCGGTCATTAGGGTATTTCTCGAGCAGCTCCTCTAGGGCCCGGACGTAGCAGTTTGCATGCACGAGGTTGCAGATACCGCATACACGGGCGACGATGAATATGTTCCGGTAAAACGTGTTCTTCTCCGTTAATTTCTCGATCCCCCTGTGATTATACCCAGTGTAAATATCAACCCTTACAACCTCCTCGCCATCAGCATAAGCCTTCAATAATACCGGCTCGTGTAGTGCTGGGTGCTGGGGCCCTACCGGTATCTCTAACGCGTAGGGTACTTCTATGATCTTTGAAATAGTCATCCCTAAACACCTGAATCCTTCCTTAACGAGTATATATTCTTCTCTACGAGATCGCTTGGGACGAAGAAGCCACGCTTCAAAGCGGGGTTACCCTTGAAGACTACTCCGAGTAAATCATAGGTTTCACATTCAGCATTCAAAACACCGGGGTAAATATCGAGTATCGAATCTATAACCGGGTTATCCCTGGGGAGCCATGTGCGTAGAACAATAGTCTCCTCTCCGGGTAGGAGCACGATATAATAGTCTAGGCGTATAAGCTTTTTATCCGGGAAATCAGTCCCGATCACTGTGGATATGTAGAAGTAATCGTGTCCCAGATTATTTATCATAGTTGAAATAATCTCCCTGATCCTCTCGGGCTTAAACGTATATATGCGCCTGTTAGGCTTAACCCTCTCACTACTAGGCTCAATGAGGCCCTTATCAACCAGTAGCTTTACAACCGGGTGCTCTTCCCCGTTCAAGGACTAATCACCCATTCAGCAAGGCTATTCTTTAGGGGGAGGCTCCTTCCTACCAATCTTCTCGAGTAGCTTAACAATACCCTGAAGGATTGCCTCCGGCCTAGGCGGGCAGCCGGGTACGTACATGTCTACGGGTACTACCTTGTCAGCACCCGCTAAGACGCTGTAGCTGTTATGGAATACTCCCCCACTAATAGCGCAGGCTCCGACTGCAATAACGTATTTTGGGGAGGGCATTTGCTCGTAGAGCCTCTTAAGCCTTTCAGCTGCCTTCTTCGTAACTGCTCCGGTGATGATTAGTATGTCTCCATGCCTAATACTAGGAGCGAGCTTTACGCCGAAGCGTTCCGGGTCGTAGTGTGGTGTAATAGCGGCTAGTACCTCGATATCGCAGCCATTACAGGCGCCGGTGTTGAAGTGGACTATCCATGGGCTTCGCCTTATGATACTGTATCCGTCGCCCTTCTCGATAACTTTGTTATTACTACTTGTTTTCTCACCAGCATCGGCAGGATTGCTCGTCAACGTTGTTCACCATGATGAGGTATGAACTGTAACCTATTTATTAATGGTGTTAGGAAAATCTAACAGATTAAAAATGCCTTCAAAAACAATGTAGAAACTCCCCTCAGGATATATTCGACGTGTATGAGTGTACAGTTAATTGGACAATTATTGTTACTATTAGGATTTATCAATACACAATCATTATACTTATCAGTGGTGTATAGTGTTTTGTCGATTGCTAAGAGTAGGGAAGTAGATAATAGTTTAACCGGCCTGCCTTTAAGGATCTACTTATACCTTCTAAGCAGTGGGGAGCCTAGGACTATTAGGGAGATCGCGAGTGGTATCGGCGCTAGCCCTAGCAGTGTACACTACCATGTTAAGAAACTAGTTGAAGCAGGAATACTTGAGAGGAGTAGTAATGGATACTACATAGCCCGGAGGATAAGTATTAAGGGGTACATCTATATTGGTTCAAGGCTAGTACCGAGATTATTCGTTTACAGCTTATTCTTTCTCGGAATAGTAATAGGCGAGCTGCTGAAGATCGCGTTGACGATGACTATCAGCTATGACGCAGTAGTAGCCATAGCATCATCAGCAACGGCTTCAGTACTATTATTGATCGAGGGGTTGGAGGCTTGGAGGAGGCTTATGGAGGATTGATCGTTCAACTAACTGTACAGTACCGGTTATTAATTAATTATAAGTGTAAACGATGCCCACATATAAGACTTGGAGGTGATCAGTAGTGGATGCTTCAAGGCTATTATTATTCTCCGCGTTAGCGGTTGTCATAGGTGTACTAATACCATTGATCGGATTATACGTGCCCGAGCAAAACATACAGTTAAGCAGTTCAACTAGTGTAAAGCCCAGACTAGTAAATAATACTGTGAGCCTAGTAGTTACCGGGGGGCTTGAAAACTTCGAAGACTATACTAGACTATACAATTACTTATCGACACATTCACTACTAAGACTGGAGGGGTCAATCGAAGCACCAAGGATCCAGCCCTTAGTAACCCTAACACCCTTCGCAGTATACACGATCATCCCGGAGAGCCAGACGCTAGTAGCAGGGACTAGGGAAGGCTACGCGGCTGGACCCGTGCAGGAGACTAGTAGCTCGGAGTATTCTACAACTAATGTACAAGTCCGGGGGGTTGATGAGCCGGATTATGTTAAGACTAATGGCGAGATAATAGTTGTAGCGGGTTACTCGAAGATATATATAGTAGACCCATTCACCTACACAGTATCCTCAACTATAGGGTTTGAAGGGGAGCTTAAGGGGTTATTCCTCTACAAGAACCTATTAGTAGTGTTATCGTCTAAGAGCATCGGCACATACTCGATCATGAAGCTTAACGGGCTAGTCCTCGAGAAGTATTATCCGTCCCAGCCCCTAACATTGATCACGGTATACGATGTATCGGACCCCTACAATCCAAGCCGGCTATACACTATGAATATTACCGGCTCATACCTCGACGCTAGGCTAGAAAAAGGCTATCTATACATTGTCACCAGTACCCTAGCCGTTACTGGCGAGAAAGTATTCACAGTACCAGTAGTTAACGATAAACCATTACCGCCTAGGAACATCGTGTTACCGGGTAATGGTACGCTCGTAGAATACTATAATACTATTACATCAATAAACGTTAAAACCGGGGAATACTCGGCAGTATCAATACTATCAGACCCCGGAAGCACGATCTATATGAAGAATGAGACATTAATAGTAGCATCAACCCATCGGGCAAACCTGTACATGGAGGCTTTGAAGAAAGCAGTAAAGATCATAGTTGAAGACACCGACATGGTTCCACCTAGCGAGAGAGTCGAGATCGAGGAGCTGTTGGAGCAGAACATGGTTATCCAGGCTAGTCAGCTCTTATCTAATGTTCTCGCGGAAAAAATGCAGTGGAAAAACGAGAACATAATTTACGAGTGGGAGGGGAAGATCAATAATATAATAGGGAATTACCGTTTATCCATGAATACGACACTATACTTCTTCCACGTTAAAGGATTATCGATGAATTATGTCGACTCAAAGGTTTTCAGGGGTGTTTTGAGGGATCAGTTCTGTATAGATATGGATGATCACGGGTACCTATACATCGCGTTGAACCGTAGAATACTGAAACCAGTATTCAGGATTAATACTTACAACGTGGAGACGCGGAATTATAGGAATGGACAAGTAGTCATACAGGTAGTCGAGGATGGTACTAGTAGAACGGTTAACATGACTATACCCGGCACACCTGGCTCGGGGAGGGAGTCAATAGTAGTAGTGCCGAGCATAGGTTTAACGCCGATTATTACGGATAACGTCCTCTACGTTATAGATACCCGTAACGTATCAATAGTCTCGAGTATAACCCGTATAGCCGTCGGCGAAGATATCAAAGCAGCCCGCTTGCTAGACGGTTTATTCCTACTAGTAACCTACCGCCGCATAGATCCCTTGTTCGCCGTTAACATTTCCGATCCAAAACACCCGGAGATCATCGGGTGGCTACACGAGCTCGGCTACAGCGAATACCTACACCCACTACCAGGAGGATACGTGTTAGGGGTAGGAGTATCTAATAGCTGGGGATTAAAGATAGAAATCTACGATTTAAGGGATCCAAGGCATATTAAGCCGGTATCAATACTTAAAGTACCAGACTATACCAGCCCAGTGCTCAGAGACTACCACGCATTCCTACTAGACATAGAGAAAATGAGGATAATAATACCAATAGGATACCCAATGAGGATCTATGCATACTACGCCTTCAAGGGATGGAACGGCTACTACACGGACGGATTCCTAATAATAAGCCTTAGAAACCACAAGCTACACCTAGAAAAAGCAGTAGGACTACCTGGAGCCGGTAGAGCATTATACATAGACGATAAATACTACCTAATATCACCGAGCAAAATACAGGTAATAAACCGAGACAACCTCGAAAACATAACGATAATAAGCCTAACCTAAGCCAAACAAATCCGGCATTAAGTTTTTTCATTACTTAATTCAATACTCCTATTTTTCTTCCCATTTCATCACTGCATTATTCTTCAGAGATACACGTGTGAATTTTATCGGCTATTTTTCTTTTTGTTCTTCTACTTGTTTGATCTTGTTACTAGTATACTCTACTAGTTTCTCTATTATTGGTAGGCTTTGCCTTACTTCCTCTACGCCTAAGCTGTGCTCGTGGAATCCATGAACGTGTAGGTCGTAGGCTTGGCTCCATGCGTCGAGGATTAATTTCTCGCCTAGGCGTAGGGCTAGTTTCCTCGCTGCCTTAGATAATAGCTTCGACCACCAGCCTCCCTCTTCCCTCGCTCTACGGGATTCTTCTAGTTTAAAGAGATCAGCTAGTATCTTTACGCATTCCTCCGCGGCTTTATATAGTTTCTCAGAAGCCTGAATAGGGTCGCCACGATCTAATTCTTCCCTCGCCCTACGAATCATATGCTTAGCTATATTAAGCCTTAATACAACCTCCTCCTTAGGGTCCAGCTCCAATACACGCTGGACAGCTTCCACTATAAAGGTCTCCGGATCAAGCCCTCTCCTACGAATAATCTCCATAACTTTCTCGGGAACCTCTATAGTT
Source organism: Desulfurococcales archaeon (assembly GCA_027002875.1). Lineage (GTDB taxonomy): Archaea > Thermoproteota > Thermoprotei_A > Sulfolobales > Desulfurococcaceae > WAON01. The sequence goes on along the minus strand of JALWZC010000131.1, from coordinate 7,521 downwards.
GTCATTATTCTATCCTCTAGTTAAACGCATTCTCATCAATACGTTAGTCTTCTTCTTTATATATCTGTATTCCTAGCTCGTATTTGTTGACTCATCTTAAAGCTTCATGTTTTGTATATCAACCTTGGTTAACTATTCCTATCAGCTAACCTCCTAAACGAATCCAAGTCTATGATTCCTGAATATATTTACCTATTATACTGCCGGAACTAATTCATTGATTTCCGATTAGATAGTAAAACAATCTATTCTTACTAATAATAGACAATACCATTAATCCATTACAACACATAGCTTATCATCGATCAAGGCGAAACGATTGACGCTGAAGCTATTTGTCCGAATCCTATTCCTCCATCGTTTACGGGGGTTTTCTCGGGTAGTTTTGGTTCCTGGTCTTCCTGGTTTAAGCGGTGTTTTAGTCCTTGGATTATGTAGGTGTTTACTGCTGCTCCTCCTGAGGCTACTACGTGTTGGTAATTAGTCCCTTTCCCTGTTTGTATTAGTAGTTCTCCTAGCCAGTATCCTAGGCTGTATAGTATTGATGCAGCTAGCCTGCCTCGATCCATCCTGTACTCGTTGTTTATTATCTTGTTTATTAGTTCTTGGTAGTTTAGGCGTGGGGGGTTTGTGTTTGTTTGTATTTTATAGTCTTCTATGAGAACCGGGGGGTTCCCATATGCATGGGCCTCAACAAGAATAGCAGGCTCCCCCTCATAGCTACGACTATCCGTAAACCCCAACAATACCGATACAAGATCTAGGAACCTCCCCGTACTACTAGCAGGAACATATTTACCGTCAGCAACGAGCCTATAGACTGCGTGGTGCTCGAGTAAGCCGCCGGGAACCCTCCTGTCGAGACCCAGCTTTTTAACGATACCCTTGATCTCCCCCCAATCATAGCCTTTCAATGCTAGGTATCCGGTCAGCAGCCTAGCGGGGTAAATAGTGTCTCGATCACTAGTCAAGGGCAGCTGCTCAAGTGATCCAACCCTGAGGTACCAGGGCTTCTCGGTGTCGAAAACTATTACCTCCCCACCCCAAACAGTATCGTCATCCCCCCAGCCAACACCATCGATCGCAACACCGATGACACGGCCCCATAACCTGTTCTCGAAGGCGGCGCCGACCAGGTGTGCGTAGTGGTGCTGTACCCTAACAATCCTCGAACCATGCTCCACGGCATATTTCTCGCCGAGCCTAGACGAGACATAGCCCGGGTGCTTGTCAATAACAATAGTAGCCTTTGAAGGGTCTACGTGGTAGTTACGGGTAAAGTATTCGAGGTATCTTAATAGATCCCTCTGAGCATCCACGCTGTCTAGGTCTCCAATGTATTGCAATGGTACGATCTTGTCTTCGAAGCCTATTGCCGGGGTATTATTTAGGTCTGATCCGAAGGCTATGTATTCCCCTCCGAGATCCCTACCGATACGGATCCAGTATGGTGCATAGCCTCTGCTCCTTCGTAGGAAGACCCATTTATCCATAGTCCTCCGGAGTACTGAGTCATCAACCCGGTTAACGATTTCCCTATCATGGTACAGTATGTAGTCTACTATCCCGGAAAGCTTCTTCTTCAAGCACTCTTCGTCGATACACATAGGTTCCCCGGTAATGTTTGCACTAGTCATAACTGCGAACTTGTCATGTGTTTCCATTAGTAGTAGGTAGTGTAGCCCAGTGTAGGCTCTGAATACTCCTTCCCATGGGAGACCGGGGCTTGTAAGGGGGGTAACCGGGGAGTTCTCATGTTTAGGGAGAAGCAGTATCGGAGAAGCAGGACTAGACAAGATCCTCCTGGCTTCATCATCCAATACAACCAGTCTACTAATAACATCGAGGTCGAGCCCCATAACAGCGAAGGGTTTACGCGGCCTCCTCTTCCTCACCCGGAGCCTCTCTACCGGTTCATCACATGAAGCCTTTACCGCTAAGTGGTAGCCTCCCAGGCCTTTAACTGCAACGATCCATCCTTCATCTATTAGCTTGGCGGCCTCCCTGATCGGATCACTCGTCTCCACCGGTTCCCAGTCCCATGTGTATAGGGTTAGACGGGGCCCATCAACTGGGCAGCTGATCCCCTGCGCATGGTATCTGCGGATATTATTAATATCCCGGTACTCCTCGAGGCATTTCGGGCATAGCTTGTATTTAGCCATGCTAGTATTCTCCCGGTCGTAGGGAACCTTAAACATCATTGAGAATCTTGGCCCGCACCATGCGCAGCTGTTGAAGGCGTACCTATACCTCCGATCATTAGGGTCTAGTATCTCCCTAAGACAGTGCTCGCAGATTGCGAAGTCCGGTGGTATATTGCTCCTCTTAACCATGTTTTTACCGCTGGGCATTATCCGGAAACTAGTGTATCCCTTGGGCTCAGCTTCCTCGACACTGTACTCCTCGATTACTGCGGGAGGAGGCTTCTCAGTGAATATTCTCCCGATGAACTCCTCGATCCTCTCCTCCGAGCCCTCAACCCAAACCTCTACTTCTGAGCCCCCAATATTTCTCACATAACCCTTTAATCCGAGCCTATGGGCTAAGCGGTGTATGAAGGGCCTAAAACCCACTCCCTGTACTAGGCCTACAAGTATTATCCGCTTAGCCCCCGTCAAACCATATTCACTCCATTGATTCTACCACGAGGTTTTCCCAGGCTATTGATACAGTATTGTAGGGTTATTAATAGAAGCCTTGTTGCTTGGCTGCTGAATGTATAACGGCGTTATATTATTAAAACTTATCAATAACAAGCCCTAAAATATAAACATGTAGCCTATACGGCAAAACCGCTCGGTGGTAGAGTGTGTTTAAAGGTCTTGGATTCCTCGTTGGATTAGTATTATTAGCCATACTATTACCCGGAATAACCATGACCAGCCCCACCGAAAAAGGCTCCTTGGGGGAAGCGTATAGTAGTAGAGGTGGATTAAAGGGCTTATCGAGTATCCAATGCATCGTCCTCCATGATGGTGATAAATACTCTACAAGTACGACTAGCCAACCGGTAGGCGGGCTTTATACTACTCTAACAGTACCCGGGCCCGGCCTTGTCGGAGAGTATAATGCATACATTGAATACACTAGCGGCTCTACAACCCTGAAACTAGAAGTCTCATCCCAATCCTACGTTACAAAATTCCACGGGGGAACAAGTTTCGGCAGAGGCTGGTACGTTACAGTATACCTTAACGACTCGATCCTATACTGGGACGGATTCCTAGAATCAGAATCAAACCCGTTAAACATTACATTGGAGCTCTGGAGTAACGGGGGGCGTATCGGGTTCTATAATACCAGCGGGTTCATCATATGGATTGCTAGCCTTGAATTCCCCGCTGGAATAATTGATCTGAACAACACCATGGTATCAGTTTCCTCGAGCAACGCCGTATTCAATGATTACCCGGTAACCCTTTGCCTCTACTCGTCCAGGAGTGATCTACCATTGATCAAGCCATACGTGTTGTTCCGGCTTAAAACACCGCTAAACCCCGTTGTTAACCAGACTATAATCTTCGACGCTGCTGGAACCCTTATCATCGGCGATTACCCAATGTATTACTTGTGGGATTTCAACGGAGACGGGTTAATTGATGCAAACACTACGCTACCGGAGGCAAACTACACCTACACCCAGCCAGGAACATATACTTTGAAACTAATAATAGTCTTCATGAACAGCGGAGAGTTATCCTTCATTAGGAACATACACGTAAACCCCTACGCATCGGTAAACGTGTTCAACCCCGTAACTAATCAAACCGAGACGCTGCGACTACCGGGGAATGAATCGCTGCTAAGCAGTGTATTCAGCCTTGCGGGGGAGGGTATGGGCAGGATAGTCAGCGTCGACCTAAGCGGTTCAGTGATCGAGACTAATGAGACGTACACGCTGGAGAGAGGAGTTGTAATGATTAGTGGGGGAGTATTCTTCTACGGTGGGCGTAGTGGATTTCTAGATATTGGATCACTTGCAGCCTTATTCATGAGCTCAGACCTCTACATAACCGGGAGCCCCGGCTACGTCTTTAAGCTCAAGGGATACGCGGGTTTAACCCTGAACTCTACGATCGTATTTAAGGGGGCGGGGAAGATCTATTTATTCGATACTAGCGGTGAACCAAATATTTTCCTGTTAAGGCTGGACATGTTTGCCAGTGATAATACTACAATAATATTATCAAGCAGTAAAACCATAGGAGCGGCTGAGCTCAGCCTACACCCGCTTGGAAACATTGATCCCGGATTAATAGTTTCAAACCTATTATTCAATAATACGGTGAAGCTAAACCTATCCAGCGGCGGGGGCAGGATTATACTAGATAACATATCCTACACGGTAACAAACAATCCACCGGGATCAACGGGTTCAAGCCCTGCTTCACCGCCTATTATCAGGTTCGACGCCAACGCGTCCACAGTAATACTAGATGCTCTGCCTCTATGGATGATTAATGAGAGTAGTCCAGGGCTGGTATATGTTGTGAAAACAAGTCTAGTCGGAGAATTAAATATAACAATGAATAAGATAGCACAGCCAAATAATCCAGCAGTAATAGTCCAGAAAGACGGCGGGGGGAGTAGTGAAACAATAAACACTACTGATAAGATAATCCTAGTACTAAAAGCACCATCGCAGACAATGTACACGGTAAAAATAACCTATAAACCAGCATGGCTGGGTGGAACCCCAACACCCACAACTACAACAACTACAACACTAGGAACAACAATACCCACAACTACTACACCGCCACCGACAACTACAACACCACAAACAACTACAACAACTCCGAGCTCAACAGGTAAAACTACAACTGAAACATCCGGAAAGACGACTACTGCTACAGCACCGACTGGTAAAGCCCCCCAGCTAAGTGGTAATCAATACATGGAGAGCCTCCTATACATTGTGATCGGGGTAATCATAGCGGTAATAATCATATTATTACTAGTAAGAAAGCATTAGAGTAGCCGGGGAAGCAATAGAGAGTTTTTACCTTCCCCGCTTCCTCGATCCTAGTAGTAGGATGAATACTGCTACCGCTAATAGCGTTAATGGTGTGATAAGCGGTTCTGGCAGGGGTGATAAGCCGGATTCAACCTCTATGATTACTGGCGAGGAGTGTTTTACTTGTACTACTAGTTTTACCCCGCTGCTTGTTTTCTCGTAGTAGTATCCTTCACTGTCTCCCAGGTTTTTCCTGTATGGTAGTTTTGAGCCGTTCCTGTATACTGCTTTTACATCTTTGAAGGGTAGGTAGAGGGTGTATCTAGCCGTTGTGTTTGATGGTGCATCTAGTGTTATCGTAGCTTTAGTACTGGTGATCACTGCGTTAGTTATTAATGCATACCCGTATTCGGGCTTTACTATTCCCCGGTTGTAAAGGGTCGGGGTTGGAAGTATTATATCCTCCCTATCTGCTAGGGAGACCGCGTAGGAGTCTTCACTCCATCCATTCATCGTTGCAACGCCGATTTTATAGTTTCTCGATAGGTTCCCGGTTATGGGTATAGAGTACTCGAAGAACCCGCTGCTATCGTTCCACCTTATACTATAAGTGATCCCTCCAACCTGTTTCCAAGACCAATCGGTGCCTGATCCAGTGTACCGGTATACAGCGGTGTAGTTGTCTGCATCGGTCTCCACCAGTATTTCTGCACCGATCAACCCGAAGGCTTTGTAGCCTGTCTCTGTAGAGTTATCCGTGTCTATATATACGTGTATTAACCCGCCGCTGCCTGGTCTTCCAGTATACCATGTCGTATTAACGTATATGTATAGGCTTGAAGGTGTATTGGCTGTGTAGACGGTGTTAACAACACTATACGTCCCGGACTGGAGGTAGAGTAGGAGTGGTACCGTGTATGCTTCATCAAGTAATCCATCAATAAATGGCTCGGTGACTATTGATTTATACGGTATCTTGTATTCTTCATGTATTAAGTCCACCCTTACAGTTCCAGTTAGGAAAGTCCTCGATGCAATACCCCGGTTCTTATCGAGTACTGGCTTCGATATTGGTGGGCCTATTAGTACTGCGGGCAGTGTCTGGGCTGGGCCGCCGCTCGAGTATAGGTATTCGTCTCCAAAACCCCAACCAGCTAGTCCGAGTATCCGGGCCATATAATAGCCTAGCAATGCCTTCTCGGGGTTTTCCGGTTCTGCGAAGCTTAGAGCAAAGGTTTTATTCAGTAATCCATGGCTTCGTAGGTACTCGTATTTTGATATTCCATTAATCCATGAGTAGGGGTTTCCGGCATCGCTACTTTCATGGTAGAAGTTTTTATCAACGATCACCGTGTGGTTTGCCGGATAGGTTATAAAGTCTTCCCACAAGTAGTAATCTCCAAGGCCAGCGTAGCCGCGGACACCGTTAATGAACACCTTCAAACCTCTGCTGTGTGCGTAGCTAGTTATAGCTTCTAGATCCCTGGTGAAGTTTTCAACATATGGATCACTGGGATCGCTTCTTCCAAAGTATCCGGGATCACACTCATCTAGGAATACGCCGGTAACCCTCCCAGCGTATCCATCGATCAACGATTCAACATAGGAGACGTATTCGGCGTCGCTCCAAGAACCGTTAACGACAAAGTTATACAACGAGCCTAGCCCAACCGGGTTATCATAATCATGAAGATAAGCGTAGGCTTCAACACCCCTACCCATAAGCTCCTCAACGACCCAATACTGGTTCTCCAACACCTCCCGGGAACCACTAAAAACCAACACGTCAAAGTCAAAGCTTAACAAGTTACTAGTATTAAGCCAGCCATAATAAACAATCAACGACTTAAAACCATCAACACCCGGAGAAACAAACCCGGGAACAACAACCCCCATACCAACCACGACGGCAGAATACAAGATAGAGACAAGAAACAATAACAACACCAAGAACACAGCAAACCTCACAAACAACCACACCACCCCCACACACCTATAACTATTAAAACAACAAATAAACACACAAAAATAAAAACACAACGAAACAATAAAACCCTCCAAAACACCATGAAAAACACGCCATCAGTGATCAACTGTTCAAAAACAACAACAGTTTAACACATCAAGAGACAATTACCAGTTAAGCATAACAATTCAATAATAGAGTAACATCAGTGATCAAACGATCCCCGCTTATAAAAAAGTCTCCTTATACAACACGATCACTGATAAAAGATTGTAAGCAAACAAGAAAACCTTAAATACCACAACGAAGAACAAAATAAACAGCGTAACAACCACAGAATTGAAGGTCATATGTTCTCCCATCTAGCAGTATCCTAGTAATACTTAAGCGTAACAACCACAGAATTGAAGGTCAAAGTACTGTGGGAGTATCTCCTGCTCAACTATGGCGCGTAACAACCACAGAATTGAAGGATGCACAGCAACACCGCCTCTAACATTAGCAGTAGTCTCATATGCGTAACAACCACAGAAACTATTCTGGGATCTTTTATACATTGTTATTTGTTTATGAATAGTGTATTGGTGATCTATAC
>JALWZC010000130.1 GCA_027002875.1 Desulfurococcales archaeon | reverse complement strand
TACTTGAGTCTAAACTGGACGAATTTATAAGTGAATTAAGGAGTAAGGGGTTGGTGAAATGAAGAAAACCGGGCCAACAAATATCGTTACTCGTAAAATAATACGCGAGCTAAAGAGGATAGCTAATCAAAATAAAGCAGCGATCTGGGACAGAGTCGCCGACGAGCTTGAAAAACCTAGGAGACGTCGGAGAGCTGTAAATATTAGTAGAATTAATAGATACACTTCTGAAGGCGACATCGTAGTCGTCCCTGGAAAAGTACTGGGGGCTGGAGTACTCGATCACTCCGTAACAGTAGCTGCACTCGGCTTTACCAAGACTGCACTAGATAAAATATCCTCAGTAGGCGGAAAAGCTATTTCAATTATAGAACTTGCACGCAGTAACCCCAAAGGAAGCAACGTGAAGATTATCGGGTGATTAATTATGTGTGAAGACAAAACACTCTATATAGATGCAACAAGTCAAATTCTAGGTAGACTTTCAAGTATAGTAGCTAAAAAACTACTTCAAGGATATAGGGTTGTAATAGTAAATGCTGAAAAAGCCGTTGTTAGCGGTAAGAAGCTAAGAGTAGTTCAGGGATATAAACTATTAGAAAATGTTACAACGCATTATAATCCATACAAGCATGGTATAAGACGACCTAAGTCTCCACACAACATATTGAAGAGAACTATTAAGGGTATGCTACCAATGGATAAACCTAAGGGAAGAATAGCATATAAGCACTTAAGAGTATATAATGGATTACCCCCGGAACTAAGCGATAAAAAATTTATACGTTTCGAAGAAGCAGATGCTTCTAGGCTTGCACGTGAATATATAAGCCTTGAAGAGATAGCTAAAACACTAGGATGGAAAGGTGTTAGAAAATGACGGCGGCACCTACTGGTAAGATAGTAATTGCAACTGGTAAAAGGAAAACAAGTATCGCTAGGGCAGTGATTAAACCGGGGAAGGGAAGAATTTGGATCAATGGAGTTCCATTGGAAATATGGCCTATCGAGCTAGCTAGGCTGAAAATGTACGAACCACTAGTTCTCGTAGGCGATTTATGGAAGAAAGTTGATATATGGATCAATGTAAAGGGCGGCGGAGTTATGAGCCAAGCCGACGCCGTGAGGATGGCTCTAGCAAGAGGATTATTAGAATACGTCGAGCAAAATAAGGAATTAAAAAAGATACTAAATGAATACGATAGATACATGCTCAGCGGAGACCCCCGTAGAACTGAGCCGGAAAAATGGGGGAGATATTCAGCCCGTAGGAGATGGCAGAAAAGCTACAGGTGATCGGAAATTGATGTTTCCCGTAAGATGTTTTACATGTGGTAGGCCTATAGGGCATTTATGGGGCGAATATCTACGTAGGGTTAAAAACGGTGAAGACCCAGGTAAAGTACTGGATGATCTTGGCGTTAAGAGGTATTGCTGTAGAAGAATGTTTCTATCCCATGTAGAAATTACCTATGAAATACTCAACTTCCCTAAAGTCTCCTAATAAGAACAGGGTGTTAAGTTATGAGCTCGGAAGAACCCAAAACTCAGCAAAAAGAGAAGCCTGTAATAGAGTTACTAATTCCTCTAGAAAAGTATTTGGCGGCAGGAGTTCATATTGGAACACATATTTGTACAAAGTTCATGGAGCCGTTCGTTTATCGTGTACGCAATGATGGTCTCTATATCCTTGACGTAAGGAAGATCGATGAGAGAATAAGGATTGCAGCCAAATTCTTATCAAGATACGAACCTTCAAAGATCGCAGCTGTATCGGTGAGAAGATATGGACAAGTACCAGTAACAAAATTCTGTAAATACGTAGGGTGTAAATCCTTTATTGGAAGATTCATGCCTGGAACCTTTACTAATCCCAGCCTTAAATGGTACTTTGAACCCGATATTGTAGTAATTACGGATCCTAGGGCTGATTCGCAAGCTTTAAAGGAAGCAGCAGAGATCGGGATACCGATAGTAGCGTTAGCCGATACCGATAATAGGATCGAGTTTATAGACCTAGTTATACCCGCCAACAATAAAGGCCGCAAAAGCCTCGCACTTATATACTGGTTGTTAACAAGACAGATCCTTAGGGAAAAAGGCGTTATACCTCAAGACGCAGATCTCCCGGAGCCTCCGCAGGAATTTGAAGTAAAGCTACGTAGGTGAAGAAAAAGGTTGGGTATCGAACCCGTTGATAGATTCCCAGTTGTAGCTGGTTATTTTTACCCTAGTGATCCAGACGAGCTCAAGGATATCATTAAGAAATCTTTTCTACATCCTATTGGTCCCGGCAAATTACCAGTGGTAGCCGAATCCAGAGATAAAAACACGTACGGATATGTCTCCCCCCATGCCGGATATATATATAGTGGACCGGTAGCTGCCCATGTTTATTACGACCTAGCACGCACTGGTATCCCTGAAACAATAGTAATACTTGGAACAAATCATACCGGGATAGGTGCATTAGTATCAGTCTATCCCGCGGGTAAATGGATTACACCTTTAGGAGAGCTAGAAGTCGACGATGAACTTGCCCGTGGAATAGTTACTAATAGTAAATTTGCCGAACTAGATACATTAGCACACGTTGAAGAACACTCCATTGAGGTTCAACTACCCTTTATCCAATATATTTATGGAGACAGGGTTAAGATAGCCCCGATTGTAATCGGTTTGCACACACCAGAAGTAGCATTGGATCTGGCCAGATCTATATATGACGCGTCAATTTCTACTGGCAGGGATATAGTATTAATAGCTAGCAGTGATTTCAACCACTACGATCCGCATGACGTGACAATAAAAAAGGACCAGATGGCTTTAGAAAAAATACTTATACTTGACACTGAGGGGTTTCATAAAACAATAATCGATGAAAACATAACTGTCTGCGGCCCCGGAGCAATAATGACTGTAATGGAATATACGAAGTTACTAG
>JALWZC010000129.1:4520-9966 GCA_027002875.1 Desulfurococcales archaeon | reverse complement strand
CGGCGGCTCGTATTGCTAGGGTCGTAGTACACCCTGATTACCGCGGAGACGGGCTTGGAGTATTATCGGTTAAAGCCGCTGTTGAATGGGTTAAGGAGAGGAGGATACCGGAGATGAAGAAGCCTAAACAAGTAATAGAAACTATCGCTATGATGGCTAAATACAACCCCTTCTTCGAGAAAGCAGGCTTCTACTACATGTGGGATACTGGTAGTGGTAGACCAGTATTAATGTATCCCCTAACTAGGGAGGCTGAAGAAAGAATTAAGAATTTCCTACAAACCGACCCAATAGCTAGGAAGCACGGCGGAAAACTATACAGGTCCAGGTACGGTACAGTAGAAAAACTAAACGAGGAGATCAAACTAGTAGGCGTTACAAAGACTTACTCAAGCATACTAGAAGTTAAAAGATTACCACCACATCTAAGAGATGTACTGCTAGCCTTCGGCGTCGAGAAGCGCCTGGTCGAGAAATATGTTTTGAGAGATGTCAACATTACTATTAAGCCTGGAGAAGTCGTTGCTGTTATAGGTGCTAGCGGTGCTGGTAAAACAACGTTGCTGAGAATGATTATTGGAGCAGCTGATAAAGAGCAGGCTTCAAACCCACACTATCGTCCAACTAGTGGTAGAGTAATTGTACCGGGTAATACTAGGATAGCCTACTTACTACCCGGCGAAGCTGAGCCAGTGTTTGGCTCGGAGACACTGCTTGAACACGTATACTCCAAGCTACACGATCCTGGTGCTGCCGTTGAAGTATTAAATATGGTCGGCCTCAGCGATGCCGTATTCTACCGTGCAAGGTATACGGAGCTCTCAACTGGGCAGAAGGAGAGGGCTCGCCTAGCTAGCCTGTTAGCAGAGAAGTCCAACCTACTAATAATCGATGAATTCACTGCACACCTCGACTCCCTAACGGCTCAGCGGGTTGCCCGTAAACTAGGGAAGCTTGTTAGGAGTGCAGGTATAACATTGATCGTTGCAACTAATAGACCCGAAGTATTAAGCGCGTTGAACCCGGATAAGATAATATATGTCGGCTACGGCACTGCTTCGGAGGCGAAGCATTGATGAGCTATGTAGAGATAGACCCCTCCGATTACCACGTTCTACACCCCCGGCCAGCCTATCTGATAGTGTCGATGGATAAAAACGGTAGGCTTAACGTTATGGCTGCTTCATGGGTTATGCCTGTTAGCGAGGAGCCTCCGCGGCACGTTGTATCGGTTTATAGGGAGCAGAAGACTTATGAGAATATCGTGGAAACCGGGGAGTTCACAATCAACATCATAGGCCCAGAACACGCAGAAACAGCCTGGAAAGCAGGCACGTTATCCGGTAAGAAGGTTGATAAGTGGAAGCTGCTAGGACTACAGCCATTGCCTTCTAAAAAGATAAAGGTACCTGGTATTATGGGTGCTTATGGAGTAGTTGAGTGCAGGGTTGATAAACGAATACCTGTTGGTGAATGCGATCTTATAATCTGTGAGCCCATGAGGACTATTGTACGTGGAGACCTGTATCAGAGGTATGGATGGGATCTTAGGAAAGCCCAGATACTCATGCATCAGAGGGGCCGGGTATTCGTAACGCCTGGGAAACTAATAATACTGCCTAAAAGGAAAACCTAGAACGAATAACGTGGTAGGGACTGCATAGATAGCCATGTATGTTTTAAGAACTAAATACCCATACATCGGGGATACGAGGATCCCACTAAATTACTACTCACTACTATATATTCAGCTGGAAGCTATTTGGAAGGAACTATTAGCTTTTCTCGACGAGCTGGGTATTAGTTATGAGAAGAAAATGCATAACTTGAAACTCGTTGTGGACGATGAAAATATTGCGAGCGTACTTTCAAGGCTCCATCAATCCTTTATGCAGGTTGAAGGCTATTATGATGGAGCGAAGATAGATAGGAAACACTTCTTGAAGCATCTATGGGAAGAGTATAATCCCAAAATGATCGATTCTCTAGAGGGACTAGTGGGATCGATTAAATCAGGAAATTATGATAGTGGGTATGAATACGCTTTTAAAGCCCTAGATACAATATCCAGGGCTGAAGCAATGCATGCAAAAACTGGTGGACGAATAGATAATATAATATTCAATATGCTCCACGGCCCAATACCTCAAACCTATACTAATACATACCTATTAGTGAAGCATGGTTCAGAAACTACTAGGAGAATAGCTGATAAAATTTATGATTCAGTAATGATGGACGCAGAGAAAGTATTAACAGTTCTTAAAGTAAACATGTTAATGGTTGAGAAATCCAGGAAGAAGACGTCCTAAAAATAACGCTTCCCGCAACGAGGACAATCTATTATACAACTAGTTATTACCGGGGGTGATTGTATGAGTAAGAAGATACTAGTAATAGCATCGACTAGTAGGAGGAGGATCGAGCTACTCCGTAGGCTGGGAGTAGACTTTATTGTTATTCCGCCGAAAACATTCGAGGAAACACATAGTGATCCCTACACGACTGTTAGGGAGAATGCTGCACGAAAAGCTCTAAGCGTTCTGGAAGAGGCCCCAAGGGGATCCGTTATTGTTGGGGCAGATACGGTTATTTACTCGAGGGAGCTGGGGGTTATAGGTAAGCCTAGGAGTCTTGTCGAAGCCGAAGAAATACTTTGGATGCTTCGCAGACGCTGGCACACAGTGTTAACTGGGGTGTTCATTATTGATAGGGAGTCTTTGAAGAGCAGCGTGTTTGTCGAGGAGACTAGGGTTAAGATGAGGAGTTATAGTAGGGAGGAGCTGCGAGCGTATCTAGCTACGATGGAGCCTATTGGGAAAGCTGGTGCCTACGCTATTCAGGGGATTGGCTTATTCCTCGTTGAAAGCATTGTCGGCGATTACTATAACGTGGTAGGTTTACCGGTTACTAGGCTCTACCTCGAGCTTAGGAGGTACGGTATAGACTTGCTGGGGGAGGTGGTTAGGAAGCGTGTTCTTCAGGGAGCGGGTAGAACCGGTTGAAGTATACCTTCTAAGGCCAGATGCTTATACTGTCTGGCACGATCCCGTTGTTAGGGAGAGGCTTTCATGGTATTACAGCGTTATGATCGATGAGAAGCCCGCCAAGTTCATGATTGTTAAGAGGATCGAGTCCCCGATAAACCCCTACGATGAAAAATATAGCTGGGATGAACTATGGAGTATTCATACAAAACTAGCCGGGGAATTCGCAAAGACATGGAGAAGGATCAGGGATGACGAATTAAAGCTTAAAGAACTCCCCAAGCCCAAGTATAGCTTCCTAGACTTGAAAATAGTATTAGCACGGAAACTAATGGATCCATGCAGGCTATGCGAGTGGAAGTGCCGAGTAAACAGGTTAAAGGGAAAATACGGTATATGCATGGTCGACCGAGAAACAATCGTACACAGCTACTTCCACCACATGGGCGAAGAAGCACCACTAGTACCGAGCGGAACAATCTTCTACGGCGGCTGCAACTTTAGATGTGCCTATTGTCAGAACTGGGACATTAGCCAGACAAATGCTCGAGACGGGGAAAGAATGAACCCGGAAAAACTAGCCCGTATACAAGAATACCTTAGGAAGACTGGGGCTAGGAACATAAACCATGTCGGTGGGGAGCCTACTCCGCATATTCCATTCATAGTCGAGTCGTTGAAGTATTTAGAAGTAAATGTTCCACAATTATGGAATAGTAACATGTACATGACGATTGAAGCTCTACATGTTTTAAAGGATGTAATAGATATCTGGCTTCCGGATTTTAAATATGGAAACAACGATTGTGCGTGGAGGTATTCAAAGGTTAGGAATTACTATGAAGTAGTTACTAGAAACTTGAAGATTGCTTATAGTAGTGGGGACATGATTATAAGACACCTAGTACTACCCGGCCATGTAGAATGCTGTACTCGGCGAGTACTAGAGTGGATTGCTAAGAACACTCCTAACGCACTAGTTAATATTATGGATCAGTATAGGCCGGAACACCTAGTACTCAAGTACCCGGACAGGTTTCCAGAGATTAACCGAAGGCTTTACAGAAGGGAGATCCTTGAAGCGTATAGGATTGCGGATGAACTGGGCCTTGTTTATAAACCGGTTTCATAGATTATTCTCCCTATAATCATAAGTAATGGATGGGCGTGTATTCCTATTGGAGGAAGTTTACAGGGTTTCATCGGAGTACTGGTTTCTCGACTATTATCGTGTATTAAAGGTTAGATCAAATGATAAATACGTTCTCAGCGTCGATGTTTACCGGCGGAGATACCCGTTTAGACCAGAGGAGGAGAATTGTTTAGAGGATGGAAAATATTGTATCTACTATAACCGTATTGATCCTGGTGAAACAGGTGTTAAGGGAGTCATTGATGTTATTGTTACGGGTATTAAAGCTGGTAAAGTTGTTGAAACGGTTAATGTTAGATGGATCCTGGACCATGATCCGCAGTATAGCGAGATCGAAGAGATCTTTAAAAAGTCATGGATTATTATTGGCTGCAGGCCTCCAAGCGATCCATGGGTTGATCCGTGCGGAAAAGCCTAGCCTCTAGTAACCGGTTCCGCTAGGAGTATCCCTATCGTGTTTACGTTTGTACCTGTAGGCCCCGTCTTTATGTGTCCGCCATATTTCTTGAAGAAGTGGTAGGAGTTGTTACTTTCTAAGTACCTGTACGGGTTATCGCCTGCATTAAGCATATTCTTCCAGACGACTGGTATCGCCATTGCTCCGGCAACATCACTGATCCCATCGATACCGTCCGTGTCGAAGCATGCAAGACTCAATCCCTCCCTACCCCTAGTGTATGCTAGGAATGATAATACTAGTTCTTGACAGCGCCCACCCATACCTTTAGGGTTTCGAACGGTTACAGTAGTCTCTCCCCCGAAGAGTATTGCTAGCGGGGGTTTTCCGGGTATACCCCTCTCAACTATTTCTAAACCGATCGACCCCATTACTACTCCGACATCCCTACTCTCACCCTCAATCCTGCTAGTCAATATGATAACCCTATACCCTCCCGTAACGAGTTTATCCCTAAGCTTCTCGAGCACCATTAGGTTTGAAGCTATTAAGCGATGAGTAGACTCGTTGAATACCGGGTCCCCGGGCTTCGGAGTCTCGGGTATTTCACCTCTTAAACCCTTCTCTAAGACATGTCTAACACTACTCGGGATCTCGAGCCATAAACGGTATCTTTTCAGTATTTCTACTGCGTCCCGGTAAGTAGTTGGATCGGGTAATGTTGGACCACTGGCTATTAGTTCAGGCTTATCGCCGGGGACGTCGCTGATCAATAGAGTTATGAATTTCTTCGTACCACTCTCAACCAGTAGCCGGCCCCCCTTAACCGTTGATAAGTGTTTCCGTACAGTATTTACTTCTTCAATGCTAGCCCCACTGTTTAGTAATAATTTAGTACTAGTCCGTAGG
>JALWZC010000129.1:0-4510 GCA_027002875.1 Desulfurococcales archaeon | reverse complement strand
GCCGATCCGCCGCCGCTTATCAACGCTAATACTACGTCTCCAGGACGAATACTCCTCAATAACCCGGTTATTTCTTCAGCAGCTCTTATACTATTATCATCTGGAACAGGGTGGCCTGCACCAATCCCCCTTATCCTTTTCAGTGATACATCTTTAACCATGTATTTCGGAACAGAGATCACTCCGTCCACGATCAATTCTCCGAACAATTCCTCAACGGCTTTAGCCATTCTACCAGTAGCTTTACCAGCACCGACAACATATAATCTAGAATTACTTCCGAGGCAATACTTATTATTACCCACAACTATGCATTTATTCCTTAACTCTACATGTTTTGGAACAATGTTTTTCGGATCAGCCATCGAAATAGCGTATTCAACGAGTTTAAGCATGTATTCTTGACTGCTCAATCCACGCACCATAATCGATCACTAATCTCATATAAATTAATATATGCGCATAAAATGTTCATATATCTAATAGATTATTCATTGCTACCTACTAGTTATTACATCAAACCCGTTATTGATGGGGTTATAGTAATGTTTAAGCCTAGAATAAAGGAGAAACGCTGGAATATTGAGTGGGAGAAGGAACTATACGATGAATGGATTAAGGAGAAGCTGTACGAGTTCGTCTTTAAAGAGGATGATCCCAGGGAGATCATAGCTATCGATACACCACCCCCATATGCTAGCGGCAAATGGCACGTAGGTGGTGCAGCTCATTATGCACAGATAGATATGATTGCGAGATATTTTAGGATGAAGGGTTACAATGTACTAGTACCCTTCTACGCTGATAGAAACGGTTTACCCGTCGAAGTACAGGTTGAGAAGACTTACGGCGTAAACCCACACGAGATCTCTAAGACCCCGGAGGGCAGGGAGAAGTTCCTCGAGATGTGCCGGGAATTCCTTGACAAGGCTGAGGAGGAAATAGTAGGTGTTTGGAGGAGGCTTGGCTGTAGTTTTAACTATTGGAGGAATGGGACGGACAGCGAAGAGTATAGGAGGATTACGCAGTCGACCTTTATCGAGCTCTACAAGAAGGGGTTGATCTATGAAGCTGAGAGACCAGTAAACTGGTGTCCCCGGTGTAGGACTACATTGGCGGATGCAGAACTTGAACACAAGGATGTTGAAGGATATCTCTACTATGTAAAGTTTAGGGTTAAGGAGACTGGGGAGGATGTTGTTGTAGCTACTACTAGGCCGGAAATGCTTAGGGCTTGTAAAGCACTAGTTTATAATCCGAACGATGACAGGTATAAGAAGCTTGAAGGACTACACGCGATCAACCCATTATACGGGCACGAAATGATCATAACGAGTTATCCCGAAGTAGACCCCAAGTTTGGGACAGGCCTAGTAATGGTTTGTAGCTATGGAGACCAGACTGATGTGAAGATGTTTAGGGATCTAGGCTTAGAGCCCACGATTATTATTGGGAAAGATGGGAGAATGCTCGAGAACACCGGCTCCCTTGCAGGCTTAACCGTTGAGGAAGCCCGTATTAAAGCCGCTGAGCTACTCGAGGCTAGGGGGAGGCTTGTTAAGAAGGAGCGTATAAAGCATAGTGTCCCGGTTTGCTGGAGGTGCAAGACTCCTATACAGATAATACATACTCGTGAATGGTTCCTGAAACAGCTAGACTACAAGGAGGATATGAAGAAGATAGCCTACAAATTAAGCTTCCACCCTGAGATGCATCGCCGGAAACTACTAGACTGGATCGATAGCGTCTCGGCTGACTGGCCGATCAGCAGGGATAGGTATTATGCTACAGAAGTACCTGTTTGGAGATGCAAAAAATGCGGAGCAGTACTAGTACCAGAGCCCGGGAAATACTACCGGCCCTGGAAGGATGAACCTCCATGGGATAAATGCCCACGCTGTGGAGCGCCTAAGGAATACCTTGTCGGTGAAAAGAAAGTATTCGATACATGGTTTGATTCAAGCATAAGCGTACTATACGTAACAGGGTATCTTAGAAACGAGAAATTATTCAGGAAAGCCTTCAAGTATACTCTACGACCACAGGGCGTCGACATAATACGCACATGGCTATACTATAGTCTGCTGAGAGTCTACCAGTTAACCAGTAAACCGGCCTTTAAATGGGTCCGCGTAACCGGTATGGGCCTCGACGAGAAGGGTAGAGCTATGCATAAATCCCTCGGCAACGTGATCGATCCAGACCCTATACTTGAAAAATATGGTGCAGACGCTTTCAGGTACTGGGCTGCAGCGGCAGCTAAGCTAGGCTACGACTACAGGTTCTCCGAACAACTAGTGAGAACCGGTTTATTATTCGCTACTAAGCTATGGAACATTGCCCGCTTCATATCGATGTTTCCAGGACCGGGTGAAGAAGAGGTTTCTCTGAGGCCTATCGATAGAGCAACGATCGCTTATTTAAAAAGGGAGATTAAAGAAATCGATGAATCATACAGAGACCTAGACGTCTACGAGCCCGCTAACAGGATCTACCAGTTTACATGGAACTACTTCGCATCACACTATATCGAGACGGTGAAACCCCGAGCCTATAACAGGGATGGGAAGTATAGCGAAGCCGAACAGAAAGCCGCCTGGTATACTCTACACTACGTGTTAAAGACTATTATCAGGGCTCTAGCACCGATAATGCCCTTCGTAACCGACGCTATACACAGGAAGCTGTATGGTGGAAGCGTTCACAAGGCAAGGTTCCCCGAGCCCGATAATAAATGGCTGAGCGAAGACCACAGTTTAGTGATACACTTACAAAACATTAACTCGGCGATCTGGGCTTATAAGAAGAGGAATAACATCAAGTTCAGAGAGCCTCTTCCCGGAAAATTATTGATTCCGGAAGCCGCGTCGGGTATTATAGATGAGTTAAAGGATCTACACCATGTTAAGAGTATTGAAACCTATACCGGTGAAAAACCCAACACCGAAGCAGAGGATCTGGGGAATGGAGTCTACCTTATCAAATAACTACGTTTTTAGTATTCGAGAATACATATCCTAGACGGGTTGGGGGCGTATACGAATCCTCTCTCAAGCAGCGACCCTAATATCTTATCCACATCCCTCTTATTCGCGAAACGGCTTGTTTCACTATATAGTTCCTGTATGCTTATACATTCCCTCTCAGAGATAATCCTCAGTACTTCCCTCATTTTACTCGATAACGGTATTTCCCTCCCGGCCCCTGAGGGTAGTTGTGTAATGTATTCTTCCAATGCTTTTATTACCAAACTATATGCTTCCCTAAGTTTTCCCCAGTCTATACTGGTCTCATTGTATGCCCTCGCAATACCCATTGCAACCCTGATAATTGCAAGGGGTGAACCAGTATAGTTTGGGTCTAATGGTTTACCCTGTCCGTAAATGATCCTTGGAGGGTTTAAACGCTCGATCTCACCTCTCAACTCTAATGATAGCTTGGATGCGTATTCTAGTGCTTCGGGTGTTATAGCTACGGGGTATATGATCTTTTTCGCTAAAGTATACTTCACAGTATCCAATAACTCCTCTCGTCTTCTCGGGGAAGCCTTTAAAACCCTGATCAATGCTTCAACCGGTGATTTTACGCGTGTAATACCCGTGTAGGTTTTATACGCGTTTTTCTCTAGGTAACTGGTAGTCTTTGTTATTACTTTTCTATAGATCTTATTCCTTAGTAGTTTGAAGGGGGGAGGAGTTGTACCCCATATGTTTTGTAGTATTTTGGATAGCCTACTCGCTTGTTCGCCCACGGCTACTAGGCGTGATCCACCAATTATCCTCTCTTTCCCGAGGTCTATTAGTGGTGATCCCAATAGCGTATATGCTAGTAGTAGATGGGCTTTACCACCGATTAATTCTAAGCCGTCGCTGATCTCGTTTAGGTATTCCTTGAAGGATATGTGTTCTTCAACATTGACTCGCGGCGGTGTTGATTGTTTCCACGCGTAAACCAGTATTATTTTATCATACCTATTACCACTGCCTAACGGGGTGTACTTATATCCGTAACCTGTGATCTCGATGTAAGTATACTCGGGCGGAGGCTTACATTTAAACTCCACCCTATAAACAGGGTGTCCCGGTATATGGGAGATATACCATCTACCACGATACTGGAAGACGAAGCCTGCATAGGGGAGCTGAGCCAACAGCCTATCAGAGCCCGGGAAATACTGGTAAGATTCAACACTAACTCTCTCAAGAGGCTCTTCTACAACACTATATTCATCCTCAACCTCCTCGTATTCATCACTTACTACGAAGTACTCCCGATCAACCCTCTCCTCAAACAATACAGTAGCACCCAGCAAACACAACCCATTCAGTAGCAAAAGCCCCTCCTAGCCGAGGGATTCGTCACCAGCTCAGCCGATGCGGGCGATGCCCAACGGTCTGTCATCGGGAGCATAATAACTATAACATGTATTCACGGTTATAAACTGTTCATTGTAGATTTCACTAGAAACGTTCATAAGCTGAAAACAACTACTTATATGATAGCTCCATTC
>JALWZC010000128.1 GCA_027002875.1 Desulfurococcales archaeon | reverse complement strand
TTCTTCAAGGGTTAATACACCGGTAAAGTATATTTCAATCCCCCTACCTATATGATTTGCCTTGGAGAGACTTGGTGGTTAATAGTCTTGGAGACTTGTAGTATCTGCGGGGTTAAACCAGCAAAGTATAAGTGTAAGAGGTGTGGTAGACATGTCTGCGAGGACGACTATGACCCCGAGACCGGTTTGTGTAGTGTTTGCTTGGAGACGAACTGTGAGATCTGCGGAAGGTATCCGGCGATCGGTTACTGCATGGTCTGTGGTAGAATAGGCTGCGAAGACTGTTTAGTGCAGGTTTCAACTGTTTCATATGTTTGCAAGGATTGTATTAGGAGTGGGAGGTATAGGCTTAATGTTAAAGGAGGGAAAGCTTCCCTGGAGTATTCTCTCTAAGCTTTTAGGCGAGCTCCCTACTAGTGATCCAGATGTTGTCGTTGGGCCTAGTATCGGCGAGGATGCTGGTGTTGTTAGGCTTGGTGATGGGTTCCTCGTAGTACACTCCGATCCTATAACCACCGCAGTTAAGAGGATCGGGTGGTACGCTGTACATATTGCCGCTAACGACATTGCTGTTAGGGGCGTTAGGCCTAGATGGTTTCTACCAGTAATACTTTTGTCACCAAAGATGGATAACCGTATGGTTGAGGAATTATTTCACGATATGAGTTCTGCTCTGAAAAGCATTGGTGGGGTTGTTATTGGGGGGCATACAGAGGTTACTCCCGGTATTGATAGGCCCATTGTTTCAATGACTGTTATAGGGTACAGTAGGAAGAGGGTGATATTGACGCGTGATGCTAGGGTTGGTGATAAAATCCTGTTAATTGGTCGGGCTGGGGGTGAGGGAGTAGCTGTTATTGCGAGCGATTATAGCGATAAATTATTAGATCTAGGGGTTAAACGTAGCATTATTGAAAAAGCATCGGAGTTCCTGTATGATATAAGTGTTGTTGATAAAGCGCTCATGCTGGCGGAGACGGGCCTCGTTAATTCTATGCATGATCCTACCGAGGGAGGAATTATTCAGGCTCTTAGGGAGATTGGGGCGGCAAGTGGGTCATGCGCTAGGATTTATAGGGATCAAGTCCCCCTCGACCCCGTTGTAGAGGCTATATCGGGTGCTCTAGGTATTGATCCATTGAAATTATTGAGCAGCGGATCATTAGTAGCAACGATACCGCCGGATAAGGATAGTATTGTGGCAAAACTTCTTGACGAGAAGGGATTTACTCACAGTATTATTGGAGAAGTAGTTGATTGTGAGGAACCGGGCAGTGTAATGGTTGTATCAGGTAATAGGGTCGATGTTGTAAAGGAGGACGTAATCGATGAAATCTATAGGGTTATCGCTAGATTAAGTAAGAGATAATTATTATATTGGAGATGCATAGTATTCATTAACTCCTAGTAGAGTGTATTTTAAGGAGAATACAAGGAACTCGTTGGTGGTTTGAATGGTGTCTGGAGATGTATTGTTAGAAGCTAAAAACGTTGTAGACTCTCTGAGCCAGAGGGTTGACTCGAGAGTTCTGGCTAAATCTGTAGAGTTAAAGCCTAGAATTATAAGCTTGGCTCAGAGAATATATGAACTATCCGGTCTTCTTTCCGATATTCTAAATAGAGCTGCTAGTATTGTTGAAGAAGGGAAGAGGCAGAGAATCTATAGAATAGGGACTTGGTTCTACTTAGTACTAGATAAGGACAGCTTCGTAATGGTGAGGAACAAACCGTATACCATAACCATATCGTATAGGAGAGGCGTGGGGAGATTACACGTTAGGACTAGAGGGTTTGAAGCTTCCTTCTCACCGACACAGTTATCCCTAAAATACTACGCTATGAGTATTAGTATTGACCCCGGTAGCCCTAAGGAGATTGAAGAGTATCAGGGAGAGTTAAAATACCTCCTCCGAAAACTCGGCGGTATCATAGAATTCCAATTGTATCCGATTGCTGAGAAGAGGCTTCCAGTACCCGGTTAATAGTTTAAAAACCCTGGATTTTAGGATAGTGTTTTAAAAGTATTAGGGTAGGGGGAATAGTGTTTCTCATTAAACGCTTGATTCCCCTGTTTTCTCTGTTTCCGGTTCTCCAACTAGGCTCGGTAGCTCCGCGTATCTCTCCTTTATCTTCTGCTCTGCTATAATCTTTGCCTCGTTGTAGACTTTCCTTGCTTCGCTGTCTAGTGCTATATCTGTGGTCATCGACATGTCTACTACTGATGTATCCATTGATGCTTCTAATTCCTTCATAGCGGACATTATCTCGATCCATAGGTCTGCTGGAGCTGTCTGACGTAGCAGGCTTATTGCCTGGTTCATTATTGTTAGTACCGGTTTCATCTCCGCTCCTGCACTGTGGAATATTAGGAATGTTTCTAGTTTTAACGCTACGTGTTGTAGCATGTACTGTACCTGGTATAGCTGTTTCAGTATTTTCCGTACATCTGCTACTTCACGAGCATAGATCTTTGCTCTTTTCTCGTCGCGGTTGAGCTGTGATTCTACGACTTCTTGGAAATACTCCCTCTCCTTCTCCTTTAGCTTCTCGATATAAGCGTTTATCCTGCTTATCGATCCCTTGACGCGGTATAGAGCTATGATCGCTTTCTTATCGATCGGTTCATTATCGTTGCGAAACATCGATTTAATCTTGTCGCCAATTGTTGGTTGACGAGTGCTTCCCCAACCGAACTGACTCATTACCTACACCCACCATTTACTAAGGGTATTTTACTGCCCGATTAGAGTATTGGGTTGAGTTATGGTTAAAAAGGAGGGGACTCAATTATACTATTCAGCACATTATCGTTGAGAATAATTATTGACGAGAATCTTAATGTGGTGGTGGGTTATGACTAGTGCAAAAAGATTGTTTCTTATGAAAAAGCTTAAAGAGAAGTATAATGTTAAGGGTAGGGTTGCCTCCCACTATGTTGCAGCCGGTTTCAGCGTAACTATAAATCCACCGTTAACCGGTGTCGATTTCACGGCTGCTAAACATGGCGTAAGATATGCTGGGATAATACTCTGGGAGAAGAAAACTTATAATGTGGACATAGTCGAAAAAGCCCACAGTATCGGGGAGAAGTATAGGGTTAAACCACTAATAATCCTCTATGGCAGCGGCCCTAGTATTACTAGGGAAGCAGTAGAGAAAGCTAGAGAGCTAGGGGTAATTATTAGGAGGATTAGGGAGTAAGTAGTGATGCTAGGGTGTAAAAATGGCCAGCAGACTCGGCTTAGACGAGTATATTATATGTACAAATAACTGTAATCTACGATTTCTAGAAGCACTAGCAATGAACGGCTTTGCCGTAAAATCAAGGATCGAGGACTGTGAAAAACCTAGGCATAAAAAGATTATACTCGAGCTCTTCGATGGAAGAGAAGTAACGAGTCAGTGTAGGTTTGAAGATGAAGTTAAACAGAGTATTAGAATAATTAATATATACATTGGTTTTGCCCGTAAGAATAAAGCGTGGGAGAAACTAGGGGTTATAGAGGGTAAGCCCGAGGAGTAGTGGAAACCTTATTCTCCGGTTCATCTCTATTATAGTATTTGTAGATGATGAATGGTATTACCGATGACCCCTGGTAGGGGGTGTGAAGAAGCCCCATAACTGATTATTTAATAACTATTTAATAACAATGTAGGAGTCTATAATTGTTTAAAAATATTTTGAATTTGAGAATAAAGTTTTAGGATTTTTACTTCTTGATGAATGGTAAGGCTAACGCTATTAGCGATAGTACTAGTGCTCCTCCGCCGATCATTGTAGCTGTCGAGCTTGAACCGCTTGCCTGTTCCGCTTTCTTAGCTACGCTTGATACGTTCTTTTCTAGGCTTGCACTTGTCTGTTTGAGGTTGTTTACATCCTTCTGTAGATCATCTACTTTGCTCTGCAGGTTCTGTAGCTGTGTTGCTTGTCCTGATACTTGGTTTAGTATTTCTTGCAGTGTCTGGTTGATGTTGGTTAACCTTGCTACTATGTCGTTGTAGTCGCTTCCTATCATGGATGATAGATCGTCTAGTTTGGCTAGTATTAGTCCCTTCGTAGTGTTTAGTACAGCCATTACTTCGCCGGTCTTCGTCGTTATTAGTCCCACGAGTGTAGCGTTGAGGTCTTCTATCTTAGCCTTTATTGTACCGGTATCCGTTTTGATTACAGCTACGTCGTTGCTTATCGATTCTAGTTTAGCGTTAATACTGGATAACTGTGATGATACGCTTCCTAGGTTTCCGCCTAGGTTATCTATCTTCTCCTCGATGACGTCTAGCTGTGATGTAACTGTTAATACGGTGCTAGCCATTATTGAGCCGCTGGAAGCGTCTACTACCATTAGTAGGTGTTTACCGCTTGCTACTACTGGTATGTTAATGTTTATCGTTATGGTTCCCAGCGGGTCTGCCTGTATCATTGATAGATAGTTACCGTCTAGATAGATTGATACGGTCTGTCCGCTGAATAGTCCAGTTGCATTTATTGATACAAGCGCTGGGGCCTTAACGCTTGTCGGGCTTACAATAATCTTCGGTAGTACGTATAGTTTTGTTGAACCGTACCGTGTTAGATCGGTTGATACCACATCTACCGAGTGCTCGCCGCCCGGTATTATGGGTACCGTGAATTTGAACGTTGCTGTTCCGTTTTCATCCGTTACTACTTGTCCGATTAATGTGCCGTCTAGTGTTACGTTGAAGGTCTCATTAGCTTCTCCGCCAGTTATGTGCAGTATAGCTGTGTCTCCAACGTGTAGGTATGCTTGTTCTAGTGTAACGTTTACAGGCTTCATCGATGCCCATACGACTCCGTTTAACAGTATGTTCATAGCGTCTAGCGTCCAGTACTGCATGTCCTGGTATTCTTCTGGTGCGAAGCTAGCCATTAATAGCCAGCGTGCACCTGCATCTGTTATCTTCCAAGCTATAGCGTCTCCTTGTACCTGTCCGCTAAAGACTAGCTGCCCAATGGTATCGCCGCTGAACCCGTTGAAGTATGAGTAGTCTGTTCCGTAGCTCTGTGGGTTGTACATTAACTCTACTAGGTCTCCGGGCTTGTATCCCTTGAATACTAGGTGGGACTGTGTTATGTATAGGTATAATGGTTCGTTTACATCGCCGACTGTACGGGATACCGGGTCGTGTAGGTACTGGTTTAGCGCACGTATACCGTAGCCGAATAGGTCCGGATAGTACCATGCTGCATCCCACTGGTCTAGGAATATGGCTCCTAGCTTATACTCGTCGATCACGTTGAGCAGGGCCATGAACTGGTCCTGACTGGGCATTGGCGCGTAGTAGAAGCCTGCATGTATTACGGCGTCGAAGAATCCAGTCTCTAGATCTGCTACTAGGTCGTCTATGTTATCATAGTCGCGTGCATACCAGCCTAAGCTTGCCTTTATCAGGTTCTTTATCTCGCCGTTATAATCGTATAGTACTGCTATGCGTGGTACTACTTTTAACACGATCACTCCTAGATCGGTTGTCTCGTTAACATTTACTGTGACGCTCACCTGTGTCTCGGCGTATCCATCCTTGTAGAGGTCTAGAGTGTAGTTTCCTGCCGGTAGCCAGAACATGAATGATCCGTTCTCATCTGTGGTTACCTGTATCGGTGTTCCCAGTACTGTTACCGTTGCACCGGATAGTACTTTTCCGTCGCTACCGATTAATTGTCCCTTTACGTATCCATAGGGTTCCCTGTCTAGGTATACTTCAACATATGTGTATATGTCTGCGTGTAGCTTCTTATCATTCTCGACTACTGGTTTATTCATAGCATCGAGGATCTTAGGTATTAGTGACTTGTAGGTCGTTATGTTCAGCGATCCGGTGAATCCTATCTTTACAGCGTTTAATAATACTCTTGCAGTATTGTTCGAATACACTCCATCACTACCCGGCTCGATGTACTGCATCCAGTAGCTTTCTCCCCAGCTTGATAGGTAGAACCATCTTGCACCGCTGGGCGATGGCCAGCATGCTATTCCAAAGCCGAAGTAGCCGTTCGATGTATCGTTTACTAATGCTAGCGGTACAACTGGTACGGACTCGTTAAAGTATACCATTAAGTAGTCTGCATAGTCGCTGTTATCTGGGTCTGCTAGGTAGAACCACGTATCATTGTCCGGTGTAACGTTTGTGAATATCGGGTGCGACGGCATCAGCATGTCTACTATTACGTGTTCTGGTGCTGGATAATCATAGTGGTAGTCTACTACTGATGGGAAACCTAGCGATGATAGCTGTGACGAATAATCGTACATTACATGCATCGCCGTAGTTCCAGCATAGGATGTTCCTAGGAATATTGCTGTTGAGTTGAACATTAATGTCAGGTATAGGAATGACTCTAGCTCCTCCCATGATGGATCACTATATGCATTGGATTTGAAGTGGTCTACTACGATTACTTTCGGATATATTCTTCCATTCAGCCAATCCGTTAATAAGTCATCAACATCTAGATACTCGCTAACCGGGTATCCTAGGCTTGATATTAGCTGTGCTAGGTGTGGCTGTGTCTTGTATTTAATATTTCCGAGGACTACTACTTCTGGTGTTAGTGGTGATAGTGTGAAGTTTGCCCATATTGTTTCGTTGATGTTTACTGTTACTGTTGTGTTAGCACGTGTGTATCCGGGCTTCCATGCAAATACTGTATGTGTTCCGGGTATTACGTGTAGTTCGTAGTAGCCAGTTGAATCGGTGAAGTTCACTACTTCGCCGTTGTCAATCCATACTGTAACGTTTGCTAATGGTAGGCCAGTTGAGTTGTCATAGACATATCCCTTGATAACTCCCTTGCCCTTAGGTATTAATGGGAAGACGACTACTGTCGTCTCATTCTCACCGACATCAACGACCTGCCATGCCGGGTAGAAGTTCTCCTTGTATACTGTGACGTTGTAGGTGCCCGGTGGTACCGATACTGTAAATGTTCCGTTTACATCGGTTGTTGTTGTTAGGTTTAATTCTTCTACCTCGACCGTTGCGTTCGGTATCGGTTCACCGGTTACACTATTGAATACGTAGCCTACAATTGTACCGTTTAGTAGTTTTACTTGTACCTCGATAGTCTTCGATACGTAGCCCCACGCGGTGAATTCTAAGTGGTATGTTCCTGGGTCTAGTGGTATCCTGAAGTATCCTGAGCCGTTTACTGATACTGTCTTGTTTAACTCGAGCACTGTTACCTGGGCCCAAGGTATTGGTGTTCCACTGACTTTATCGTATACTGTTCCTTCAACGCCTGATTTCTTAGCATATGTTTGTGCTACCTGGACAGCCTGGTATGCGTCTATTCTACCCCATCCATACCTGGTATCCTGTCCTGGGTCTCCCAGGTCTACAGAGGTCTGGTTTAGTATCATGTAGACTTTCTCAGGCGTGTCGGGCACGTTGAAGTCTGTCCATCCAGCCGCCTGTAATACTAGTGCTACTGTTCCCGCTACGTGCGGGGTAGCCATCGATGTACCGCTCCAGGCTTCGTATCCTCCACCTGGTACTGAGCTTGTAATATCTACTCCTGGTGCTGAGAAGTCCGGCTTGATGTATTCTGATGGATAAGTATCGAAGAACGGCCACTCGCTCGGCGGGCTTGGCCAGTCTACTACTGCGCCGCTGCTCCACGGTGCTGGCTGGTCGTTTATATCGGTTGCTCCCACGCCGAATACTCCCCAAATGTTGCCTGGGTTACTAGTTGTTCCTGGGCCGTCGTTTCCAATAGCTGCTACTACGATTATGTTTGCTAGCAAAGCTGCTTCAATACCGGGGAATAGGTCGTCACCGTAGTAGTTTGATGCTCCAAGGCTCATTGATATAACGTGCGCTGGTAGACCAGTCGGTACTGTTTCACCGGTGTTGGGGTCTATGTAGAATGGGTCTACTGCCCACTGTATTCCTGCTAGTACCTGGGCGAAGGTTCCAGAACCGCTTGGTAGTACTAGTCCGTGCATTAGTGTTGCTCCTGGTGCTACTCCTATTAGTATGTTTGTTGTGTCTCCTCCTAGTGCTGTTCCACTAGTATGCGTTCCATGCCCATGAGTATCATGAGGCTCACTCAACACCGGATTACCATTACTATCAAACTCCATCCACCCACCAGGGTAGTAGGGGCTTGTCGGGTCCAGTGTTAGCATCTTACCCTGTAGTGCTGGGTGTGTTATGTCTACACCAGTGTCTAGTACAGCTATCCTTATCCCCTGACCAGTGTATCCTAGGCTCCATGCTTGTGGTGCTTCTATCTTGAATATACCCCAGCTCTCTACTTCTTGTCCCGGCTTAACCGTGTGGTCTACATGTGTGTCTAGTATGTGTACTTTAAAGTTCTCCATGACCTTTACTACTAGTCCGTCCTCAGCTAATGCCTTAAAGGCTCCAAGCCTTGCGCGTACTATTAATACATTATCTATCCAGAACCTGTTGAGCACTACACCGCCCAGATCCCTTATCTTAGGCAGTATTTTCTCCTGCGTTATCCGTGCCCATTCCTTAAGTGCTTTAACTGCTAGGTCGTGGTGTCCCTTAACCTTCGCCGCTATATCGCTGGGTAGTGGTTGTAGGCGTACTGCTAGTGTAAGTACTTCATCGTCTGGAGCATTCCAAACCTTTGCTAGCAGTGATGGGTGGAACTTGTACTTCCACTGAGTATATTGTACTGGCGGGTTTCTAGCCTGTGTTGTTGACGGAATCATTGATATAACGAAGGATAAGACTAGGATTAAGAGCAGTATCCTATATAGACTCCGAGACATATCCTACCACCGTTTTGCTATGTTGTCTAGGAGTGATTGTAAGATATAAATCTTTTCCCACTTCTATAACACTGATATATATTCTTTACAAAAATAACTATATGTTTAAGGAAAGATTAATTCGTAGAATAATCGAATAATAGTATTGTGATAAGTATAGTTTTAAAGGTGTCACATAGGCTTTGCATAGAAGCGCCACCGCCTTAATACTGGTATTACTTATCATGGCTCTTATCGCTCCCTCGCTCTCTTACGGTAGCTATGTTATTTTGAGAATTAGGATTATGTTGAGTAATGGCGTTCCCTTAGGAAATGCAACCGTTACATATAGATATAGTAGAGTCTCAACTCAAACAGTCATAAATACAACGGATAATGATGGATACGTGGAACTTAGAGTGAACAATGAGTGGGTGGGCGACGGTTATCATCCGATCATAATTGTATCGTATAGTTTCTTTGGTGAAATATACCGTTCAGAGTTCGAAGATGTTAAAAGTATCCCGGACACAATCATTCTCCCCTACACCCTACTATATAGGAAGAGTATAGTTACGGACGAATACCTTAGGGGATTAAACGGGTCTTACAGCCTATTTTACGATGACATAGCTTTAGGAAAAGGTTTTCTCCGCAACGGTCTACTGGTTATCAACGATACTATTAAGGGAGTACTTCTATTATTCTCAATAAAGGATAATGCCTTCAACGATAAATATAGGATAACGCTAAACGTGAATAATACATTAATAACTCTTCATTTACCTGTTCTTAATGATCATTTAATAATCGATTTATACAAGCCAAGGATTAGGGTTGGAATGATAAATGCTAGTATGGGTATTAATGAGGTATTATACCTATACGCAAACACAAGCATATGGGACGGCATTAACACGAACAAAACTACTGTTAAAGGTGTATTTACTATTAAGTCGGATGCTGGTAAAATTGTGAGGGATGCTAGGGTAATAAATAAACAAGCCCATGACTCGTATATCAACGTATTCTTTAAAGCATCAATACTTAAAGCCAGCTTACCCCCTAGTAGTGATGGAAGATATACAATTACATTTGAAATATCCGCAATAGATCCTACCGGTAAGTCTAGCCAAGCATCCCGATCGATCACTTACTTTATAGTTAATAGTACGGGCGGGGGTAGTGTTTCAAATTCGGCGCCGATGAACAATGTGAGTAAGTCCACATCACCCGCTTCCTATGTAGAGGAAAAACCTGGTACAAGTAATACGACTACCAGATATTCCTATAATTCAGGGTTTGGAGCCGAAGTAAGCC
>JALWZC010000127.1 GCA_027002875.1 Desulfurococcales archaeon | reverse complement strand
CCCTATATCGTGTGCTAGTTTCCTCATATAAGTTCCCGCTTCGCAGCTAACCCTTAATAATACATACCTGCCATTATATTCCAACAACTCAATATCATAAATTGTCCTCTTCCTAATAGTTCGTTTAACGCTTGACCTGAGCGGTGGACGCTGATAAATCGTCCCTTTAAAGTATTCTATTACACTCCTAAATTTATCCTCATCGACGGGGCTGTGTAGCTGCATTACCATAACGTATTCCTTAACAGTATGTATAACGTTGCCTATAACCTTCGTAGAATTCTCGAGTCCAACAGGTAATACACCCGTAACTTTCGGATCTAGAGTTCCACCATGCCCTGCACGGTTTAACCCGAACATTTTCTTAATCCATGCAACTACTTCATGGCTAGTAGGCCCCGGCGGTTTATCAAGGTTTATCACACCATTAACGATATGCTCCTTGATCGGCCTCTGATATGGTAGTACTCCGTATTCGGGACTAGTGTCTTCTTCCCGTAGGATTATCCATTCGATACTATAACCTGCTCTCCTAGTTATTTTCTCGATAAACCGTATACCTTTCTCGGCAAGGCTCAAATTATTACACCACTATGATGTAGAGAACTGTTATTCGCGGGATAAAAA
Organism: Desulfurococcales archaeon; assembly: GCA_027002875.1. Classification (GTDB taxonomy): domain Archaea; phylum Thermoproteota; class Thermoprotei_A; order Sulfolobales; family Desulfurococcaceae; genus WAON01. Next base: position 9,623 of record JALWZC010000127.1, on the reverse strand, counting down.
CCTAGTTAATGAATAATTAGTCTATACGTAGCGCTATATTAACTATTATATTGGTGAAAGCTTAGGCCTAACGATTTCCTTCATAAACTCGGTTAAGCCTTCCTCTGCAATCGCTTTCAATACTTCTTCATCGCTAGCTCCACGTTTGATCTTAATCCTTTTATCTAGCGGCTCAATATGCTTGATATTAACCCTCCTCCTCTTAACGCCTGTCAGGCTCTTCGGACCAGTTATCAATACGAAGTTTTCATCAATTATATCCACTATTACGCATTTCCTACCAGCTTCCCTACCCGCAACTTTTAAGCATATTCTTCCAATCTCGATCGCCGGCATTTAAACCACCATCTACTCTCCATTAATCATTCTCTATACGAGTTCTTTTTCCCTTTATCATATTTGTTGGACTTTAAAATTTTCCCTATACCTTCCCGGATCACTGAAAAGGTTTCATCGGGATTCATCCTTGAAGTATCAACAACTATATCGAAGAAACCCGTATAGTCGGGTTCTAAACCATAGTATTCCAGGAACCTGCGCATTTGAATATACTCCCTCCTAATGGTTTCCCTCATTGCTTCCTCGAATGATTTACCATCCCTCTCCGCTATCCTAGCAATCCTAACATTGAGGGGAGCGTTTACCAGTATTTTAACATCAGCTATGTCCATAATGATCCATGCTGCGAGGTGTCCATCAATAACTACATTACCCTTCCCGGCTTCTATCCTCGTCCTCTTATCTATTTCTATATCTATAGATGGATCACTAGCCGCGATCCTGCTAAGCTCTTCAAGGCTTACGCCCTTCTCCTCAGCGATCGATCTAAATATCATTCCTGCAGAGTGATACCTTAAACCATAATATTCCGCTATCTTTCTCGCCTGTGTAGTTTTACCGCTGCCAGCCGGCCCGCTTACAACTATGATCAAGAATCCTTCACCGATAATAATATGCATAATAATGCATAGTTATAACTATTTCACAACTATATACTTGCAAGAATAGGGGGTTGAGAATATTAATAGTATCTATACTTTGATTCAGAGGCTTCTAGCTGCCTCTCTATAAAGCCTTGCGAGGCAGGATGAACAGATGTATCCGCCGTAGGGTCTTTCCGGCCTCTTCTCTGTTTTAGCTAGTTTCCTAAGCCGGTATGGCCTCAGCCTTGGTACTCCATTGAGGGGTCTTCCACATATAGCGCATCGAGCTGGGCCTGTCTTCCTAGGCTTATAATGTACTACTACTCTCCCCCCAGGCGTTCTCACAAATACTTTCCTCTTACTCCTCGTCCTTAACCCTGGCCTAGGCATTTTCCTGCACCATTCTCTACGGATTAATCATTAATGGTAATAATTCAATGTATTCTTAAACTTAACGGGTTCTCAGTTCTTCGATTTTCTTAGCTGGCCTCACAGCCCTCATTAATAGGTAGTTTGGGGCTAGGTAGGCAGTGAAGGTTATGAATAATACGTGTGTTATGTACATTGTGCCGTTGCGTGCCGAGAATAATGGTAGTGCTAGGGGTATTTGTACTATCTGGTGCTCGCGGGGTATCAGCATACCGGTTAATACTATAGCTGTCGTATACGTTAGGATAAATATTGTGAGGTGCAGTAGGAAGAGTATCATTAGACTCCTCTTAGCCTTCCTGACTAAGGCACGGGTCTTCCTAATTCTTCGAAGCTCCCCTTTCTTCTTAGGCTTAGCTGGAACCTTGTACTTTTCGAGTATTTGGAAGGGTTCCTGGAAGTATTTCCTGCGGGATACTAAATACGTTAGTATTACTGCTAGGAAGGACATTGATAAACCAATGATTATTGATAAAATAATATACAATTCCCGGCCCCATGGATCCTAGTGTTACTCTCCTACCAGCCTCTTCAATAATGGATATGCTTCTAGTGTTCTCTCATAGGCTATCATCATGTAGTATTGCTGCACTATTCCTATCGCTAGTAGTAATCCCATACCTGTACCGTAGGCTCCGAGGAGGTCTGCGAAAGCAGCTATTACCGCTACTATAATACTTGACAATACGGTTAGTGGGAATATGTAGCGGTTGAGTATTCTCTCGAGTATTTTTGGATTCCTCCTAATACCCGGTATCTCCATACCGCTCTTAATGAGTTCTTCAGCTTGTGCAGAAGCGCTTAAACCACTTATTTCAACCCACATTATACCGAATAGTATTGCTAAACCGATTAATACTACCGTGTAAACCATTGCATGTATTGGGTCTGCTAGCGTATTATATAGGCTTCCCGGCGGCGACAAGTAGTAGGCGAGGCCTCCTACAAGCCTCCCGTTCTCGTACTTCGCTAATAGATCCATTAACCAGTTTGGAGTGGTTGATGATAAGTATAATCTCGTGAGGGATGCGAATACGAGTATATCTGAGTATAATATTCCTACGAGTAGTACCGGGATGTTCGTTACGTAGAGGAACTGTAGTGGTACTTTAGTCTTAATGCTACGCAGCCTTGGACTTGTAACCGGAATCTCGACCTTCATTCCCTGGAGGTATACTAGTATGAAGATTATAACGATCGTTACTATTAAGCCTACAAGGTCTCTACCACCACGCCTTATTATAGCCGCTGTCCAATCACCACCGCTACTGACAAGGCTTATCAGGTAGGGTAGGAAGCCTACTATTTGTCCACCGTATACTACTGGGCTGAACAAGTTCCAGAATAAACGCATTGATACGCCTGATAATATGAAGAGCGATACTCCCGATCCAAGGCCCCAGCCCTTCTGGATCATCTCGTCCAGCAGAATGACTATGTATGCTGCTAGGAATAATTGAAGGCCTACAATCGTCCTCTGCATCCATGAAGCACTGCACTGGAAGAAGGGGTTGGGACCGGTCGGGGTCCAATACCTACAGGCTGCTACATACATTCCAGCTTCGAAAGCTGCAAGTATTAACGCGAAGGTTTTCTGGGCAGCAGTAAACTTTTTACGATCATCCTGATTCGACATGTCTAAATCTATTAGTTTAGCTCCTACAAGTATCTGCATTATAAGTCCTGCAGTAACGATCGGGCCTATGCCGAGCTCCATTAGCGTTCCTCTATTCGCCGCAAAAATAATCTGTACTAGGAGCAGCTGCTGCCCCTGCGTAGCCGAGAGGGGAACGCCGTATAGCGGGGTATTAGCCATTATTAAATAGATAACTAGAGCCATAGCGGTCCAGAAAAGCCTCTCGTATAAGCCGGGCTTTGCCTTGGGCTTCATAACTGTCGGTATATAATCGGCTGCTTTAGCCATTAAATCTAGTAAACCCATATTAAACCCTCACCAAATCCCGTATATGACCCGAGTCTATATGGGGGTGTGATTATTTTTTCTCGAATAATAACGTTTAACCCAGTATTTTAAAACTAGCCTTTTTATGCTTCTCTACCAGTAGTTATTACTACTTCTCCACCAGCCTCCTCGATCTTCTTCCTGGCGTTTTCCGTTATCGACTTAGTGATTACTTTTAATGGTAGTGTTACTTTTCCACGGCCGAGTACTTTGTTGAACCCCATGCTTGTTACATCTATGACTATCTTTTCTTCCTCCCGGTAGGCTAGGTTTTTGGATATTAGTGTTTTCGCTAACTCATCTAGTTCGCCTACATTTATGGCTCTAACCTCCGGGACTATTTCCGGAGGCCTTGTGAAGCCGTGTTTTCCATACCAGTTTGGAGCGTATTTTATTACCCATATCCACTTGTGTTTATGCATACCTACAGCTCCGAAACCGCCGCGTGATCCACTCTTACGGTGCTGTCCTATCCTTCCCCATCCCATGCTACGAGTTCTACCCTGGAGTTTACGGCTCTTCTTCCTCTTACGGACAACCATTATTCATCACTCTCCTTTTAGAGCATCTTCTTGATTAATTCGTTAATAGCTTCTCCACGATAACCTAGTTCTCCACCGTCATTATATGGTCTCTTAGTACTCTTCTTAAATCCTCCCCTCGGGGGATGCAGGCGGAAGACCGGCTTTATGATCTCGAGTTTGTGCAGCTTTATTTTTCCCTCCATTAGTGCCTTCGCTAACCCTTCTATTCCTCCCCTAACCCCGTATCTTCCCAGTTTCTCATCTACGAATTCGTCTGTTAAGGGCTTATCTCCGAGGGTTCTTCCACGATGCTTCAATAGTTCTACTAGTGTCTGGTAATCTATTTCTCCCCAAGTGATCCAGTCTTTAGCTTTCTGGAGCATGCCCTTTAAACCGGGCTGATCGGCTGGGTATATTACACAGTGAAACTTCTTATGAAGCCTTAATAATTGGAGGGTTTTCTTTACACCAGGCGGTACATCTGCTCTTCCACGAATCCTTATGATCGCGTATAGCTTCGGCATAATAATTCACCCATCCACCCCCTTTCTAAGCCCTCAACCAGTCTAGTGGTGTTACGAACTTGTACGTATTCCTCAACGCGTTTACAACAGCTTTCGCGAAGTTCAGCGTTGTCCTTGTCTCTCCGAAAGTCTCAGTCCATACGTCCTTTACACCAGCCATTCTAAGTATGATCTTTGCAACATCACCAGCAACCAAGCCAGTTCCACGGGGGGCAGGCTTTAATACTACGACTACACTACCACTCTTACCCTTAACTGTAAAGGGTATACTGTGTGGTTCTCCACATCTACACTCCCAGCTTCCACATCCGCGCCTAATCGGTGTAATGTTTAGCTTAGCGTTTCTCAAAGCCTTCCTTAAAGCTACGAGGTACTGCCTAGCTTTTCCGGAGCCTACACCTACGAATCCATTATTATTTCCAACGACAACAACGACTCTAAACCTACTACGCCTACCTGCATCGGTTACTTTCTGCACTATTCCAACGTCTAACCTCTCATATTGTAGATCGGGTAGTAGGTAGTCGACAATTTCTGGTTCCAGTAATGGGAAGTTCTTGTCGAAGATTTCTCTAAGACTAGTAATTTTACCCTCAGCTACGAGTTTACCTACACGCGTCCGCGGAACCCACGTTTCAAGTGCTTCCTTATCAATTGCGCTCCTAGGCATTACTCACTACCACCTCCACTAATTCTCAACCCATACTCCCCCAGGATCTTGTTGAGCACCTCCTCGAAATGCGTGGGGAGCTGGACAGGGTCGAAGCCCCTGGAGACATACTGGGAGAATAAACGATTATATAGTTCAGGGCTAGCCTCCTGGAGCATCTTGGCCCAGGAGGCGATGTGCTCCCCACGTATACGCTCCTCTCCCGGGAGAACTTCATTACTTACGGGAACTTTTAAGCCGACATCGTTTGCGGCTTTTATAGCCGCGAAAACCTTAGCACCCGGCCTCGGCTCGTGGAGGCCTATGTCGGGAACAGCGTATTTTACCCCCGCTTTTAAAGCCCTGGCTGAAGCAAGTACACCCGTTAAATATGCTGCTGGTAAATTATTTGTTCCTGCAAGCCACCCGTACTTCTTAACTAGTTCCCTCGAGTGAGCGGCTGCTATTACCCTATCACCCTCTGGCCTAGCTTCTACTATTTGGACTATTACATACTTGTTAGTCTTCCTTACAACGAATCTCGGATGCCCGGATAAGATCATCTTATACCTCTTATAATAACTCGTCTTACCCTCTCTACGCCGCCTTTTCGGAACCTTATATTTAGGTCCTCTAGCCATTATTGATCACCGCTACCTTAACTCTTTAACGATCCCTTTCTCCTTCATGTAGTGCTTGAGCGAATTCAAGCTCCTGAATGTTCCCCCTTTCGCTAACATGTATAGTCTTCTATAAGTCTTCCTATCGATTACTCCTTTATCCCTAAGATACCGCAGAAACCTCCTAATCTTCCTTATACGATTCATCCAGTCTTCTTTCTCGTCTCTCCTAGCTGTTTTCCTACCCTTCCTTTTACCGTATCCTCTCCTCCTACCCTTCTTTCTCTGGAGGTGTCTTTTACGCCACCTCTCCCTACTGTTCACATGTACTGGTTTAACCTGTATGACTCCATCCTTGATCAATTTCTTTATATCGTTCCTCGTTATAGCGTCAACTACTTCATCTATATGATCAGGGTCTATCCATATCCTCGACTCCCCTACCCCTAATACCTCAGCTGCAAGCCTCTTCTGAAGACTTAGATCCGTCATTGTTCTTCAGCCTCACTCGCAACATGTTCCTTTATGGGTATAGGATTAGCTATTCTAAACCCTTTCTCCCTCGCGAGTTTAATCAGTTCCAGCTTCTTCCTCAAACCAACGGTTCTACCAATATATATTATCGTTGTCGCAGGATCTAGTTCATCGAGTTCTTTAGGATTATGCACTACTACTGGTTTAAGCCCGGAGGGGTGTAATCCTCTAACGAGTCGGGGGCTCCGGTAGCCGACCTCTACTAGTGGCGGATACCCCTTCTTTTTCAGCCTCATCTTGTTATCTGTTCCTTTAGGCTTCCTCCACTTTGGATCGTTTTTAAACTTGGGCTTCTTCCACCAAAGGTGGCGTAGGAACTCTGGTTTCTTTGATTTAAGTTTCTTTCGTAGTTCTAGTAGTTTTTTGATGTCTTTCCCACTACTCATTCTTCTTCACCCCAATCGTAAATATATATACCGTCTGCGAAAACTCTTCTATCCTTACCGCGGACTTTTGTAGCTAGTTCGATATTAGCAGCTGTTTGGCCTACGTGTTCTATATTGATCCCTTCAACTATTACATCCTCGCCTTTAACAGTTACTTTAACGTCATCGCCTATTATACGTGCTATTCTATCGGCTTTCTCTCCTAGGAAGTTCTTAATCCTTACAATTCTCTCCTTATCATCGACTACGACGGTTATCGGGAAGTGTGAATAAATTATTTTTAACTTGTACCTGTAGCCTCTAGTAACTCCTCTAATCATGTTTTCGATGTGGCTAGCTACTGTTCCTACTAGTGCTTTTCTACGCCTATTAGCAAAATATGATTCGACAACTATACTATTATCCTCCCTTCTAATCATTACTCCTCTAATATGTGAGAAATCCCTCTCTATACTCCCCTTAGGGCCTGTTACTCTAACTTTCATTCCATTAACGACAACGTCAACGCCTTCAGGGATCTCAATCGTCTCAACAACGTGTAGTTCTTTCGGCATCACGGATCCACCTCCATGGCTAGTATACGAATGCTAGTAGTACTCCCCCAGTCTTTTTCTTAACTGCTTCTCTATGGGACATTACACCGTGTGGTGTGGATACTATTAATATTCCTATATTGTATGCTGGTAGATACTTCCTTAGCCAGTGCGGCATTTCCTCCAGCTCCCTATACTTAACCGGGTATCGCGGCTTGATTACTCCTACCTTGTTTATCCTCCCAAGTAGTTGTAGCTTGATCTTGCCCCATCTACCATCATCAATATACTCGAATTCGCCGACGTAGCCTTCCCGCTGCATAACTCTAAGCACGTTTATGATCAGTTTGGAAGCTGGCCAGATAATTACTTCCTGCTTCCCACGCATTTCAGCGTTCTGTATAGCCGCTAACGCGTTGGCTAGGGTGTCAAGCATAACCATTATAGATCACCTCTAAGACAAGGGTTAGCTATACTTTTTGAATCCTAGTGCTGGAGCTATTTCTCTAAAGCACTGCCTACAGAGGTATAGCCCATATGCTTGGATCACGGCGTCCCTAGTGCCGCATCTTTGACATTTTCTCGAACCTTTACCAAACTTGTATACTTTTGGAGGCCGATACTTACCCATAACTACCACCTTAGACTATTTCAACTCCAAATTCTTTATGTAGAAATACCATAGCTTCCTCCCTAGATACCCGGTGTCTCCGGGGTAGGTGTTTTTTACGCATTCTTCTACGCCGTAGTATCCGGTATCCTGGTCTTTCAATACTAATTGCTACGTCCATCCCGAAAACGCCGATCTCGGGATCGTATTTTACTCCGGGAATCAGTATATGTTCCCTGATCCCGAAGCTAACGTTACCGTTTTCATCAAAGCTTGAAGCCTTAATCTTATTATTAACAGCTTCTAGAGCTTTCTTGAGGAACTCTACTGCTCTCTCCCTGCGTAGTGTTACTTTTGCAGCAATGTTTTCACCCTTACGTATACCAAAGTCTTTAATAGTCCTCTTCGCTCTTCGGGGAACGGGTTTTTGCCCGGTGAGTTCTTCGAGCACTCGCATAGCATTACCTAGTCTCTCCACGGCTGCTCCAACAGATATATTTACGACTACCTTTGCTAGCCTAGGCTTATACATGGGGTTGCTATTCCATTTCTCGATTATCTCCTCAATGTTGGGTACATAGTCATGTATTGTCATTTCTACCATGCACCTTCTGGAAGTGTTATCACTGGTTCCTCAATACCTATCGGAAACACGTATGTTAAACTCGTCTGGAACCTATTACCATGCTTGTCCTCGAGTTCTACGATACTCCTATACCTCCTTATTCCGTACCGTATGTTTCTAACCCTGCCAACTCTACCGACGTTTCTCCCACCGCTAATAATCGCGATTACGTCTTCTTTCAAAGGAATGTATTCCAGGATTTTCTGCTCTGGTACTGTAATCTTAACCGAGCCCAGGGTCTTATATTCTGCTGCTTCAACAGGGTTTTCCGGGTCTTCAACCCTGATCAATACGTTTCTTCCATCATGGAGGTTTAACTGGATGTGTCCTCCTTTAACCGTTGTCTTATTCTCTATCCTGCAAACCTTGTATCCAGCTTCCTCCTTACCGATTGGAACTAGATCCATGATCTTTACTGGTACTGGAACCATTCGATAGGCTTCACCGGTATCAACGATCTCAACAACATCCATCAAACCTACGGGGTACTTGTAGTTTCTCCTAACACGTCCATCAATCTTGAAATGACCTTCAACAATCAGCCTCCTAGCTTCTCTCGCGGTTTTAGCGTATTTCAACACGTCTCTAACGAGTATTAATAACGGGATAGACCTGTCAATAGCGTGGGGCCCTGGTGATGGTTTAACTGTCCATTTATACTCTTTCCTCAAAACAGGCCAAAACTTTGGGGAAGCAAGTGCTTTTAAATGCTTCTTACCACCCATTCTAGCCATTACTCTTCAGCCTCTTTCTCCTCTTTTTCTAAACTAGGTGTTTCTGTTTCTTCAACCTCTATACTGGTCTTTAAACCCTTTGCCCTGCGCTCAATGATCTTCTTGCGCCACTTATCACTTAGATCTAGCTTTACAATCATAACCTTACTTGGATGTATGGGGTAGTATACGGGTGTTTGATCGGCTTTTTTCCTCTGAACACCTTCAATAAAGATCCTTGACTTCTTAGTGTCGACCCTTACAACTTTTCCTTCATGTCCTTTCCAGTCCCCTCTCATAATCCTAACTGTATCGCCCTTCCTTACAGGCAGCCTCTTAACTCCATACTTCTCCCTGAGCTCAGGGCTTAGAGGCGCGTTGAGTAGTTTCTTTTTAAGGTGTAGTGGTGCATTGTATAGTGCTTTCCTCTGCTTGCTCGGCTTAGCTGAGGATACGAATCCCATTAATCACGCACCTCTCTTCAAAATATTCTCGCTTATAAAATGCTCGAACTCGTTTAATGGTATTTTCATTTTTTTCGCTTTTCGCTCTGAACTACGACAGCATGGCGCAAACTTACAACGAGCATT
>JALWZC010000126.1 GCA_027002875.1 Desulfurococcales archaeon | reverse complement strand
ACGTGAAACAGGATTGAGGAGCCCAGGAGAGAGTGAGGAGGTCTGCCGCAGTCTACCGCTGGAGATAACTTTTGCCGATGAGAATGATCGTGTAAGGTTCTTCACGAAGAGCAAGCTAATCGGGGGATTCCCAAGATCGAAGACGATAATCGGTAGAAAACTAGAATACTGTCACCCGCCGAGGCTGGAGGGATACGTTAAGTTCAACGTTAAACTATTGAAGGAGGGGAAATACCCCTACCGCGAATTCTGGACAAGGATGGGCAACCGGATCATTAGGGTACTAGTAGTAGGTGTAAGGGATAAGGAGGGGAAATACCTCGGGACATTAGAAATCGTTGAAGACTTTACAGATATAATCAAGAATCCCGGCGAGATAATGAGGAAGATAGTGGTGCTCTAATTGAAAACCCCCTTCTACCTCATCGACAAACATGTTTACCCAGCTCTTAGGAGGAGGCTAGTAATACACCTATACAAACAAGGATTAACCATTTCGGAAATTATGAGGAGAACAGGCTATTCAAAATCACTAATATCAAGATACATTAAGGGTGAAAGGGGATCAGGAATAGATGTGTCACTATACCGGGATATTGATAGTCAGCTTGAAAAACTAGCCCAGAGAATAATAAAGCAGAAGATAGACCCCCTACTACTAGAAGCATACCTTGGAAGACTAGCCATCTACATGATGAGAAATAAGTATATCTGCTGGTACCACCAAGAAATAGACCCAGTAATAAACCCTTCAAAATGCAACCTATGCCCCGAAATATTCGAGAGGTCCCAATAATCGCATCATACGAATATAAATGCTTTGTATCTAATCATATCTAAGGGCGTCGTATTAAGAAATTCTCTTTTTATATAAAGATGCGAAGACTCCTATAATACCTAGGACTGTAGTGATTGTAATGATATATATTGTGAGATTGAGGTTTGTCCCATTGCTATCTTTGTTATCGTCTTTAACTGTACCGTATGGGTTTACGCTCAGTATAGTAGCGTTTACAGGGTCGAGGCGGACCGTATAGTTGTACTTATTTGTTTCGACTAGATATGTATAATACAAATGAATAATCTTGGTATCATCAACAAAACCAACCACCCTACCATATACCCCATAGAATTTAACACCCCTTATTCCGCAATCCGAGCATCCTCTACCGGATAAGTAGGACTCAACATAATTGGCTACTTTAGGAATGCATTCCTCCGGTTTAACTAGTCTATCTATCATATGTATCGTAATGTTATATGGTTCATACTTCAAACCACTTATAAAGTAGAAAGTATAGTCTGGTGGAAGAGCTTTAATCAATACCTGGAGCACGTTGTGCCTATACGCGACGTTCTTGTATATGTGGATTGTACAGTATGTGTTGATCACTACCACACGGTTTTCATCAAGGACGGATATTTCAACATCTACGTTATCACCAGCATTAATCTCAGCCCTATACATTGAGGAATCTACTCGATTCAACTCTATACTCATAGATGGTATCTTTATTTTCCCCTCAATGATTCCTAGGATTGTAGAATTATGTGATAATGCTTCTACCGTGTTAACTACTATGTTTAACAGAGTCCCCGCATCTTCTGCACTAATATTGTTAATTGCTAGTTGAGAATCTATTTTCTCCAGAAATCCTAACCTATAAGTCTTCAATAAATCGCTCCTATTGATAACACCTCTCACAGCAAATTCTACAATTTTACCATTATTATCCACTACAACAGGTACTTCAACAATTGAATCGCTAGCTCCCCTGAGCATTACAGTATAATAGGTTGAATTAGGACCGGTATCCTCGATCCTTACACTGTCAACGTGGAATTCATTAGTATTTAGACCCACGACCTTATCAAGTAACCAAATTAAACCACGTGCTAATTTATTATTCCAACTACCTGCCTGCGTTGTCGGTGAAGAGGAATAAGCAATTGTAACCGAACCTAGTAATAACATTATTAATGCTATTACTAATAGTACGGGGACCGTGTAATGAATGAATAACCCTACTGGTTTCTCGGTAAACATTATTGATACCCTAGTAATATTTTGGATTAGGAACTATTTATTCCTACTTCTCTACAAACATTTGATTATTGAAGTTACCTTGTTCAAAATAGGCGGATAATAGTGTATACGGGATTAAAGAAATAAGGCTTCTTAATATGTGTAATTTGTTTTGATGGTATATACTTTAGAATATATATTGCCTTATACTTCTTATGTAACATCAATTAATCCCGGCGATAGCAGTTAATTACTGCTTTCAAGCTTCTCATTACTTCTTCCCTTTATGTGGGAGGATCCATTTGTAGATTAATAGTAGTACTAGAGCCATTATCAGTGAGGCTGTCGATGACAGTATTAGGTCTTCCTTCGTCCCTATAACGATTGAGGCTATGATTTCTCTCACAGTTATTACGAATCCTACTTCGGCTACGCCCACCAGGTACATTTCGGGTCTTCGCCGGCCTACTATTACGCTCCTAATAATTTCTGCGAATACTATCAGCATGAATACATCGTTCACGATGATCTGTAGCTCGAAGAGTGTTGCTTGTTCAATGCTCCAAACTCTCAGTAGATCCCTGAGGAGTATTAATGTTGTGAGTAATATTAATACAGTCATGATTGCAACGATTATAATATCGACTATGATGACTATTAGCCTGCCATACTCGACGAGGTAATGTATTACTCTTTGAAGAGGCAAAACCGGTACACCTAGCTACTGATTAAACAGTTCAGTTTTATTATTCACGGCTTCACTATTAATCTTCGACGTTATTAATTAGATTGTAACTTACCGGTATTGACTAATATATAAGTTTACTGTAGCATTTGTTCCAAACTTCTTAATATTTTCTGAACAATGCCTTATACTTGGTGGAATAGTTTGCCTAAGATCATGTATTACCTAATGCTCCTCTTACTGATAATATCGATCATGCAGCTAACCATTGTGTATTCTTACCAGGAAAAACACTTTGCTTCGTCGGCAAATGATTCGATAGGCAACTGGAGCGTGGTAGAGCAAGTCTTCTACCTCCGAAACGGCGCCGAGGTTTTTTCGGGTATGGATAGGATTGGGGCTAATCTCGTAATGGGTGTTGGAACCGATCAGACCCCGACGCCGGATGTATCATGCATATTCGCCTACTACCTCGGGGACACACAGCCCCGCAGATTGAACTGCAGGTATACTGACGGTGTTGGATTATACGATGCCTACTCCCCGTGGAGGAATGGTTCAGCACTTGTAGTTGGATGGAGGGATCCGATGAGCGGTAAGCCCTCTGGAATATTCGTATACCGATACGACTACGAGGCGGACGAGCTAGTACCCCTTATAGCAATGGACGACCCGGATTTTGAAAGTGAGACTATGACTTGGATAATAGGATTTAACAACTACGTAGTAACCAGCGGAAAAGTAACAGGAACAGGGAGGATGCCGGCAATATATGTATTCAAGTACGAGGATAATGATTGGAAACTAGTACACCGCATAACTAACCTGGGAGCAATAATTCTACGAAACGATGACACAGACGGTAATCCTAGGATCTATACGGCAAGGATCGAGAACAACACGGCTAAAATATACAGGATAAACCTTGAAACCGGTGATTATGAAGAAGCTGGAGAAGTTGAAGGCAGCCTACTAACAGTATTCCGGAGCACCCTTGTAGTAGGGAAAGACGTTCTAGGAGTAACCGATAAAGACACGGGAGTAATAAAGCTCTGGAGCCCGGATAGGGGAGTATTCTACCAGCACAAGCTACAACACGGCTTCGACGGAGTATCAATTAGAGGCAGCCATTACGGGTCAAACTATGCCCTAGTCTATGGTAGAAACGTAGTAAACCAGTGGAAAGGACCAGTATACATGACAGACCTCAAAAACACCGATAGGAAATTCGGAGGAATAGACTGGAGGCTTAAATGGACAGACATGGCCCCAATACTAATAACGAAGAGCTACGCAGTAATCTCTACAGCCCGAGGACTGGGAGACACAGCACTAGCAGTATACAATATAAAAACAACCAGGCAAGCACAACCCACAACAACCACTACCCGATCAACAACTACAACACAAAACATAGAAGAATCAACAATCACGACGGGAACAACCGGCAACCATATAACAGGAACAACAACCCCACCAACAACCACGAACAACCAGGGAAAGGAAGGATCAACAACTCCGGAGGCAACAAGCCCAGAAACAAAAACCCCCTATGGACAGGGCGGAGATAATGGATCATTCGTAATTGGTGCATCAATAATAATAGCTACTGTACTAGTGTTATTATTCTACTATTTCGTAATTAGAAAACGCTAGATATATCTATTCAATAAATATACGTATTGTTTTTTGTATTTACACTTTTAACATCGTTGTAGGATAACTGGGATAACGTAGGTATTGGAAGAATCTAGACGGGCCATATTAGTTCTTGGGGTCTTGTTGTTTTCTTCTTTTTAAGTATCCATGCTAGGATAAACCCGGTTGCGAACCCAGCTATTAATCCTATTATTAAGCTTTGTGTAGCGGGGTTGTTGTATGGATTATATTGTTTTGGTATCGTCTTGTTGTAGCCGCTGGGTGTTGTTGGGATTGGAGCATTATTATTTGTGATTGTAATGCTTGGTTTGCTTATACTGGTGTTTGCTAGGTTCATTAAGTATATGTATGATAAACTATAGGTTATTGATAACTCATAGTTTCCCGCCTGGAGGGAGTCTCGCGCTACTACATATAGGATGATCATTGGGGATTCATTGCTTACCGGCTTATATTGTTTATCCAGTGTTAACAGGTAATTGGATATGTTCTCGAGAACAGTCCTATTATTGATGAATCCGGTCTCAACTGCTAGGTCCGAGTATATTAGGGAATCAATTACTAGTCCGAGCGATGCTAGTATGTTCCTATTGGTTAGTGCTTCATAGGCATAATTGTAGTATTCCTGCGCGGAGTCTAATAGGGGGTTATTTGTCCCTAGGTCTTCCTGGAGGGTGTAGGCGTAGGAGATCATTGCATCCGCTAGATCATAGTATGTGTAGACGATCCTGGGGTCGAGAACTAGTCTCTCACAGGTGTAATTGACTAGTTCTAGGTATTGATCCGCTATGTATGCTCTGCTGAGGGCTTCCGAGTAGTATTTCATCGCTGTTTCAAGGTCTCCGCTATGTGAGTATTTCAGTCCTTCCTGGTATTGTATTTGTGATAGTATATAGTTCTTCATGATTAATAGCTTGATAGTAGTGTTCTCGACTGGTAGCCTTGTATTGTTTATCCTTCCATACAGTTCTTTTAACGCGTTTGTTATTAGGCTGGTTAGAGTATAGTTGTTCTCACCGGAGATATACCTTATTACTAGGTAGTCGTAGTATACGCGTCTCAATGCATCGTAGGAGTAGCCTAGCCCTGCCCCGTAATGATCGTTGTCGATCAGGGTTTTCAGCGTATTATACTCGTCATTGATCGATGCAATGTATTGTCTAGCAGCTAGTTTCTCGAGGATACCCATGTTTTCATAAATACTCGATGCTTCATCCCTGATCGTCTTAATCGTTTCAAGGTTCTCCAGGGTTAGATTAGTGATTTTATCTTTAAGCTTTATACTCATCCATATACTCCGAGTCGCTAGTTGTATGTTTAATCCTAGGAGGTATTGTACTGCTTCGTAAATGTTTCCAACCTCAATAACTACTACTCCGAGTTTTAAACCCTCAGCTACGAGGTCTACTGGTACTAGATTGATTGTTTCGAAGACTCCGAAGGGATAATGGTGTACGACTCTTTCCTGTACAGTAACGATCCTCTGCCCCAGCGGTATTAGGAAGTATTTATACCCGTTCTCCGCGGCTGCGTGTAGCTTATCGAGTAATCCACCTACTGGTCCAATACTCCCGTCCGGGTTGATCATGCCTGTCATGGTAATGTTTGGCCTTAAGGTTGTGTTTAGGAATAAAGCTATGAATCCGGCAGTCATTAACCCCCCGGCGCTGGGGCCTCCGACGATTAAGCCGTTACTAGTCATGTCGACATAGTAGTTGTAGGAGTAGTAGTCTACACCTGCAACCCTAGAGGCTACATAAGCTGCTATCCTAGCAGTAGCCTGCGTATCCAGTTCTACTAGTGGACTAGCCGAGAAGTATAGCTTACCCGTTCCCGGATAAGTGATCGTCAAGTTGATCCTGATCAATACACCGCCGCCGCTACGGCTTACAGCCGGCGCATAAACTATGATCCACCTCGAAAAACCATGACCCTCATCAACACCGGCATCCACGGATTTCATAGGGATCGTCGAAGCTAATAGTAGGAATGCTAAAACAATTAAAACCAGCCTAACATGAATCATCATGCTTCAACCCCAACCTAATCTATCCATACCCCTGAAAGATGGATAACTTATAGATGCTAATATACGGGTTACTCGTAAGACAGGAGCACAACTGCTACAACGGCAAGAAGAATACCGATCAACTGGTGCATCGAGATTTTCTCATGAAGGAATAAAAAAGCTAAAACAACAGTAACCGCAGGATACAGTGCTGTCAAAGGTAGAACGATGCTAGCTTCACCACGCTCTAAAGCCTTAACAAAGAAAACATACCCCAGAGATCCAGCTAAACCAGCAACAACGGCTGCAATACTAAACCGGTTAAAGTTAGGCATTGATGGCCTGAGATAAAATATGAAAGCAAGTGTTACGGCGAAACTAGCAAGACTGCTAAGCATGTAGGCTTGACTCCATGTAAGCTTCCCATAAGCAATCTTAATAGCGAAACCCCAAACACCCCACAACAAGAGGCAAAGCAAACTATAAACAATCCAATCACTACTGGAAGACACACAGTACACCCCACACAATATTATTCATTTATATTAACGAGTAAGGTTGACATAAAAATAAACTACACAATTGACCTTCAATGTTTAACCACTCACGATTAAAACATGGAATTAGCTGTGCTCTTAGTATTATTTCCCAATTTTGAATATATACTTTTTATCGTGTCCGCGATAACTTCTGAAGCCTCTTTAACCTGCTCATATATTCCCGGCTTAGACTTTATAATGTCACATGCCTTCCCGCTTTTAAGCGATCTAGCTATACGTGGATCACTTATAAGACTAGTAATCTTAAATACTTCTTCAGGATACGGGTCGAAAACAACTATCAAGACATTATTACCTTTTAAGAAACGCCCAACAATGATCTTGCCACCAAACACATGTAACGGGTTGGCTATGTTCTTCTCCACATAGATCCTGTTAATACCCTTCTCGAAATCAATGAATAAAATGAATTTTTCACTGGGAAACTTTTCAATGTATCCTTTTATTTTCTTAAGGATCTTGTCCCTTCCTAGCTTAGGGTTATGGTGGATCCTAGATGGTGCATTTAGGAATTGTAATACTTCTTGTGCGATGCATCTATTTAGATAGCATTCCGCCAGCGCTATCAAGACAAGGGGCCTCGAGGATTTTTAGGATGATTTAACTATTTTTACATACTCTTTGGGTTTCTTTGAGTATTTTTCAATGACTTCGCTTGGCTTCATAACTATGATGTCTTCAATGGTTTTTAATTCTTCAGCCATTTTCTCTATGTTGAGTTCTCGGGCATTTGTATTACCTTGTTGATCCCTGTATACGTAGTATACCCTAACATCTTTGATCCTATCCTGCAGTAAAGATGCAAACAATGGATTATGCGTAGATACTATTACATAACACCTTTTAATTATCTCGCTGATTTTATCCGTTAATAATCCTAACAGGTAAGGAAATACATGGGCCTCAGGTTCTTCCAGCGTCACTATCATTTTACGATCAAGAGAGTATATTCCAGCATAGTCATACGAAGAGCTCAAAGCTAGAAGATAATAGATCATTCTATACATAGAGTCAGATATTAGTGATAAATCGACTTCATAATCGTAGTCAAACACGATAATACTGCCGTTCCTCAGAACCTTAATATCGATTTCTTCCTCTAGCATATCTTTTACAAACTTATTTATCTCGTGAATAATGTAGTGCTTTCTCCTAGCTATGAGGGGGCTATTCCATCCCAACTCACTCAATACATTGGCTGGGAATGTTTTCGTATTTTGACCTTTCAGTAGTCTGTGGAAGTTTAATGATAAGCCGTATCTGTCGAATCCATATATTCGAGAATCGATCAATGAATCTTTAAAATTATTTAGTGTATTGATCAGGCTTCTCTGTATATTATTTCTTTGATTAGGATTGGGTAATGGTTGAATTAAATTCCATGGGAGTGCTGAATTATTTATCGTTATTTTTAATGTGCCTTGTTGGTATTTTAGATCTATTTTAAGTTGTTTTGTATTTTGAAATGTTAGCTCAATATTTTCAACTCCCTTCCTGCCAAATAGATCTATTGGGTCGTTCATTCTCAATATATTCTTTATAGGTTCAATGTTGACCAAGTTATTCCCGTATTCCTTGTCGAGGACTATTAACCGGTGGAAATATCCGGTTAAGCCTATAGCGTCTAGTATGTTTGACTTACCAGCTGCAGGTGGGCCTATGAGAATAGTTAGTGGGGCTAGTTCCAATGTTATTTCTCCAATACTTTTAAAGTTCTTAATAGTTATGATCAATTTAATCATCCGTTACTCGGTTCATATAAATATTTTGATGTTGCGATAAAATAAGGTTTTTACGATGACGTCTAACGGGTTATAAGCAGTAGTAGTTTTCTTCGGGTATTGGCTCTGCTTCTAGTTTTGTTATTTTTATGATTGAGCTCGATGCTATATAGGCGAGTTTTCCTGTTTCGTGTAGGTAGTATTGGTAGTATTTTCTTAGGTATGCTTTGCTTGTCTTGTATAGTGGGTAGAAGCATAGGCTTATCATTGATCCATTTGTTGCTAGTAGTGCTAGGCTCCCACCGCTTTGAACCCTGTCTTTCCTCTTGGAGTACTCGGTGAATACGCACATAGTATATGTTTTTAATTCGCCATGTATGCTGCATGATTCGTTTAGTTCTCTTGCTAGTAGGAAAGCATCTGTTCTCAACCCGTATCCGCTATGGGCTGTCGATCCGTTGAAAGCATACCATGCATCGATGTCTTTACTAGTGTGGAAGTGGTAGGGGTGGGTGTGTAGTAGTCCTAGTGGTTGATTACTGCCTGCTCTGCGGACATGTATTAACGCATACGTATTATCGCCTAGAAGCTTCTTCAAATACTCATAGTTTTTATCACTATAAACTGGCTCATAACTATGGTACTCGTATAGTTTATCGTCGCTGATAACTACGTAGCCCCATCCATCACTATGACTCTTACCCCTAAGCAATGGATCACTTTTAGCAGCAGCTCTTAATCCATCTAGAAGTTCGTCTACTATACTTGATGAATCGTCGTACTCTACGATGTGTAATAGTAGCATCCTGCACATGAAGTTTCCCCATTTACCCCTTGTAGAAGCTTTTCACGGTTATAATACTTCATATTCCCCCTGGTATTTCAATGATATAAATGCTAGTATTGATAATATGATTAACATGGTTGATAATAATAATACACGGCTCCCTAGGGGAGGGTATTCGTATGAGGCAACTATCCTCGCGATTGCAACGTAGTATTCGCCTCCATCCGAGCCGATATTCAGCCTGTAACCCGAAATCCTACGCTCCGGGTTCTCGAGGAGTTTTTCGACAGCTTTTTCCGCAGCGGTAATAGCTTGCTGTTCTACGAGGCTTCCGGGATAAGTTTTTACCCCTACACTATCTGGTTCAGGGAGCTTTACGATCCTATTATCAACCGCTACAGTTACGGTGTGTAGTACTGTTTGGGAAGAATACTCTGAGTCGTAGTATCCACCCGGGAAATAGTAATAGTTGATGTCGAAGAAGTATAGTTTAACCCGTACATCGATCAAGTAAAGCTTACTAGTCGAGACTATTTTAGAACTATAATTAGCTATCCCTATAATTGAAACTGCTAGGACGGACACGGTTACAAGGATAACTATCAAGTAGCATACCGCGTCGAAGCTCCTCCTTACTAACTCCTCCCTACTAGGCTTTAAACCCGAGTATTCGCTGCTCATGAATAATTGTTTAATCCTAGAAACCCTCTTCTTCGAGATGAAGAAGGGTGATAATGTGAAACCAGCAAGTAATCCCCCGATATGCGCGAAAACTGCTATGTGGGATTCGAAGCCGAGTAGGATAAACTGGTAGAGTATCCATAATAATAAGAGGTATTTTACCTTGAGCCTAAAACAATAG
>JALWZC010000125.1 GCA_027002875.1 Desulfurococcales archaeon | reverse complement strand
TATTAAACTTATCCGTTCCCACCGGTTATTATAAGAGATAATTATGAAATAAAAATGTGGGATAAAAATATTTCAATACACATTATAATTCAAACATCTTAACACTTCTCTCCTTATAAATCCTCCACAAAGCCTTAGTCAACTCATCGAGTTTCTCATTATTAACAGCCGTACGAAGATCCTCCAATTCCTCCGGCGAAACAATGATTAATCCACGAAATGCATCCTCCCGCCTAATCATTAACGCGAGGTGCTCTGGCTTCGGATTACTCTTAGAAGATCTCTCCGGGAGCTTGACGAGTTCAACGATGATCTTACCGGCTTTTAAGACCGGTTTCCTCTCCCAATCCTTCATCGAAGATAATAGATTTGAAAGCCTCTCTACAAGTTCATCGCTCATTTCTATCACCATATAGTAATCATTACAGGTACGATATAATAAGTGCTTCAAACTGGATATGTCCAAATTGGGGGATTAACATATCATTATTGGGGAGATCCAGTGGTTGAAGTTAAATACTGGATGTTCAATGTTGTAGTGGATAAAACTGTCGATAGCAATATTGTCCGGAGAAGTATTGCTAGGTTCTTCGGTAAATGGATCCACTTATCCCGTAGTCCCAACCCCTCCGCCTATAACGTATTAATCACCCAAGACTGTGCTGATACGGGAATAGTATCAATTAACACTGTCAAAGTATGTTTAACCCGGCAAACAGAGTTTAATATTGCAAAAGCAATCGAGTATGGACGCGCGTATCTACGCCAAATACTCTCGTGGAATAAAAATACTTATACACTAGCTAGCGATGAAAATCCCCCGGAAAAATACGAGATCCATCCAGCGTTTGACGTCTACATATGGGAGAGTAAGCATATGGATTGGTTATTAAATTCATTAGAAATCAAAACGGGGGGGAACCCTTTAATACATAAGCGTTTCGGAGGGGAACACTATATTTACTCTGGCCCAAGAATAGCCGGGCTATTGAAAATAAGCGATGACAACATAGATATTCACGCGGAACAGTTGTCGAGTCAGCTCTATAATAATGATCTCGACGAATTTGTCGAAACTAATAAACGTGTTATCGAAAAATACGTGGAGATATCGAGGAAGTTCCTCGAAAGCCTTAGAGAACCGGATAGGGTAATTATTAGTTTTAGCGGGGGAAAGGATAGCCTAGTAGTCTTAGATCTAGCCTTAAAACACTACGGGAAGGAAATCGTTGAAGCTATATATGTTGATACCGGCGTTGACTTCCCAATAACTCATGAATATATAGACCTAGTCGAGGAATACTATGGGATCACTATTAGGAGAGTAAGAGCGCGGGTAGCGGAAAACATAGCTAGACACGGCTTCCCGACTAGAAGTAATAGATGGTGTACAATCCTTAAGTCGAGAGCCTTTAAGAAAGAAGTCCTAAAGATAAAGAAGAAACATAAGAAGATCCTCGTCCTAGTCGGCGACCGTGATACTGAATCAGAGGCCCGGGCCCGTAAACCCCCGGTAAGAAAGCGGGGAGAATATCTAGAAGCAGCACCGATCAAGCAGTGGGCGACCCTACACGTCCAACTATACATATGGATTAATAAATTACCAATGAATCCCCTCTACACTATGGGGTTTTACAGGCTTGGCTGTTATATCTGCCCAGCACTAACTAGCCTAGAAAGATTTATAATGATCAAGAGACTCAGAGAAACCCTAAACAACAAACCATGGTTTAAAAAGTACATAGATGCAGTAATAGGTCGGTAAGGGCGTTTATCTTCATCTCTACAGATCAGTAGATTGGTCGGTCTTCATCCCTCTTCTTCTATTTCTCATCTCCCTAACCCCTATATTTCTAATCCTTAATACATCTAAGGAATTCCTGGCTTTGAAGCGTTTAATATCAATTTCTAAATTATACTCGGTATATATGCCCGCATTATTCATCCTATCAACGATTTCCTGGAAAGATCTAGTATGATCTGCAAGCTTAGCTAGTGGGGATAAATCATAAACTGTTTCGGCATTCATGAAGAATGTTACAGTATTGATTGGCGTAATGAATACCTTCCTAGTACCCCCACGAATAGGGTACTCCCCGTAATAGCCTCGAAAAGCGAGTAATGCTATCCTACTAGCCTCTGTAATAACGCAGTCTAAGAGCTTCTCGAGGAGTAAGGCATCTTCTAATGTTAACCCTCTAGCCCCTAATCCACCCTTACGCTTATAGATCTCCGCGATCCTCTTCAAGACATAGCTAGAGTCTAGCTCTCCATCAGCGCCGGGGGAATGAACGGCTAATATTGAATGTGGGAAATGTTTCAGTGCCGCTAGTGTTGCTGAATCCATTAGTGGACTCCATAATCCCTCTTCTTCACCCGTAGCTAGTATGTCACCGCCTACATCGATCCCTATTAAACCCTTAAACCCATTATCGCTCATAAAATTCCTAATTCCATCCACATATCCCTTAACACCGTCCTCGATGCTGAAAATAACAATCTTTCTACCCGTACACTTACTGAGACGTGCAGCTTGATACTTTATCTTCCTACCACTTCTCACCATATAGGATGAACCATTAACAACTAAGTATCCCTCACCTTTCTCTAATGAATTAACTATATCTGTAAGCTTTGCAGGGCCCGGCTCCGGGTCAACTACATATCTTTCCCAAACAACAGTTCCAGCAAAAGCTCTATAACCATATTTTTCCAGGATATATGCTAACAATACCGCTGATACAATATCTCCCCCACCACCGGCGGCTAATACTAAGTATTTCTCTTCATTCATGAATTCCAGCATTGCTGTTCAACCCGCCTATAATTATTGATTCAGTACATTATACTATAAAGGCAATACACTAACCAGAATAAATCCGGGGATGAATAATTGAGTACCAATAAAAAAGTGGAGAGATCTATCGGGAAAATAGTAATAGTTATAACTGGTACTCCGGGAACAGGCAAGACCAGTGTATCTAGGAAACTAGTCGAGGAGATAAACGGTTTACACATTGATGTAAGTAGATACGTTATTGATAATAGGATATATACGGGTTACGACGAGTATAGAAGGAGCTACATTATCGACGAAGAAAAACTTGTAGAAAAACTAGAGTCAATTATTAGGAAGAGCGATAAACCAGTTGTAATAGATATACATTACCCGGAAATACTGGATCCAAATATGGTCGATTATGTAATCATACTAAGAACAAACCCATTAGAGCTTGAAAAAAGATTATCCAAGAGAAAGGATTGGCCGCTCCACAAGATCAGGGAAAACGTAATGGCTGAAATACTTGGCGTGATTACCAGTAATGTTCTAGAACACTATCCGGAGGAGAAAGTATACGAGATCGATACTACTAATAAGAACATAGAGGAAATCGTTGGAGAGATTATAGCTATTATAAGGGGGGAAAGAAAGAGTAGAGTGAAGAAGTGGATTGATTGGCTCGAGTTGATCGGTCCCAGAATACTCGATAAGTATGGGGAATACTAGGAATGCCCTACGGCTTTATACTAGCAGGTTGGAGTGATCTCCGAAGGGTGATTGCTAGAGCCGATATTATACTTGAAGTACTCGATGCAAGAAACCCTCCAGGAACCAGGAGTAGGAGACTAGAGAGAATGGTTGAAGAGATGGGTAGAGAGCTAATAATAGTGCTAAACAAGGCAGACCTCGTCCCGCGGAGCATTGTTGAAGACTGGGCATCCCTATTTAGAGATCAGGGGTATAGGGTAGTATACATAGCTGCAACAAAGCATTGGGGGACCAAGATACTTAGGAGGACTATAAAGGAGGCTGCTCCAGCACTACCAGCAGTAGTAGGCGTTACCGGCTATCCGAAAACCGGTAAGTCATCAATTATAAACGCTTTAAAGGGTAGACACTCAGCGTCAACAAGCCCAGTACCGGGAAGCCCAGGCTATACACGACATGTACAGCTTTACCGGGTTGAGAAGAACATATTAATGATCGATACACCCGGCGTTATACCCGTTGAAGGCTCGGAGCTGGAAAAAATTATCCGCGGACGCAGTCCCGAACAGCTTGAAGACCCTGTCCCCCCAGCTATTGAATTAATCAAGTATATACAGAAACATGTACCATACGCTTTTAGGCAAGCCTACGGTGTTAAAAGTAAAGAGCCGCTAAGGATCCTCGAGGAAATAGCGGTTAAGCGTGGATGGTACTACAAGAAAACACATGAACCATTAATTGAGGAAGCTGCGAGAACGATTATTAGGGATTACCATAGGGGTAAGATCCCCTTCTACTTAAAACCGGGGTAGGGATAAAAACAGTAGCTAGCCTCTTTAGAACAATGAATGATTACACAATTATTAAGCCTTAATAAATAAAGCAATACAATAGTTGAACATTCTACTAAGCGGCGATCATAATTGGTTTCCAGGTTAGACTTGGAAAGGTATAGTAGGCAAATCCCCCTTATCGGTAGGGATGGGCAGGAGAAGCTTGCTAGTTCTAGTGTTGCAGTAATTGGTGTCGGAGGCTTAGGCTCAGCGGTTTCAATATACCTAGTTGCGGCGGGGATCGGTAGGCTCTTCATTATTGATGATGGCTTGGTTGAGCTGAGTAATCTTCAGCGCCAAATACTTTACACGGTAGACGATGTTGGTAAGCCAAAAGTATTCGTGGCTAAGGAGAGGCTCGAAAAACTAAACCCAAACACGGAGATCATACCCATTAAAGGGAAATTTACGATGGAGAAAGCCGATGAAATACTATCCCAAGTAGACTTAGCCATAGATGCGCTAGATAACTGGGAGACGAGGAT
The DNA here is from genome assembly GCA_027002875.1 of Desulfurococcales archaeon. Classification (GTDB taxonomy): domain Archaea; phylum Thermoproteota; class Thermoprotei_A; order Sulfolobales; family Desulfurococcaceae; genus WAON01. The sequence continues at coordinate 5,605 of JALWZC010000125.1, read as the reverse complement.
AATACTAGACAAGGCAGCATGGCGGCACGGTAAACCATACATACACGCAGGCGTACACGGCTTCTACGGACAATTAACAGTATTAGTACCTGGCAAGACACCATGTCTAAGATGCATCTTCCCATCGAAAACGAGAACGGAACAGCCAATACCAGTATTCTCGACAACTCCCGGAGTACTAGGTGTACTAGAAGCTAATGAAGCACTGAAACTACTCCTAGGCAAGGGAGAACCCTTGATGAATAAAATATTAATATATGATGGACTGATCGGTTTGTTTGAAATAGTAGAAATTAATATCTCGCCGAACTGCCCGGTATGTATAGAGGGATAATCAAAAACTCTTAGCCACCCATTTCCGGAGTGGTAAATACGATCCTATCACCATCATGAAGCCTATAATACAAGTCACCTACAGGCTTACCATTAACGAATACTGCAAAAACAAGTCTACCCTCAACAACTCCGCGATAAAACCGTTTACTAATCCGGCGCCCGATCTCCTCGATTAAATCCATAAGCGTCGGGTCGTTCTTCTCCAGCACAAGCTCAACGAAATGTCTGCCGACGACTTCACCGGCACGGGCTAGGAATACGACCCTGACATTAACGGGCAACACATATCCACCCCTTGGACGCGAATCGGTAAACGATTACATTATTTTCTTCTCTAATGAATCTCCGCTAACCCCATATTATATTAATCGCTATCCACCGATACCCTGTCTTATAACTAGAACTCTATCATAATCTTTAATGATAAAACTAAGATCATCGATCAATTTATTATTTACTACAATAGCTACTTCATCAGGATCATCTATATCCAGCAAACTTAATAGTTTGCTGACACTTATATTTCCGCGTACCGTAATTGTTTTCCTCTCAGGTAAAACAAGGATTCTAGGCATTGGAGACACACAGTTGTAACGGGCATTACTAGGGCAGTTTATTAACGGGTTTAAGTATTCATAGTTGACTCGTCAAGCCATTTCAAATAATCCGGCGAACCCGCAAGTATTGGGACAGCAATTATCTCCGGGACTTCATAGCTATGTTCCCTTTTCACAAGTCTTATGAGCTCGGGTAATTTCTCGATCCTGGACTTAATTATCATCAACGACTCCGCTCCCTTCTCTATCCTCCCCTTCCACCAGTAAAGGCTTTCAATATTATCTACTATGTTAACACAGGCAGCAAGTTTTTCCTCGAGGATTCTTCCGGCTACCTTTTCGGCTTCGCCGCGGTTACTGGTTGTTATAAGTACTAGTATCCAGCCACCGCTAAGACCATTATTCAACTCTAGGCTTCAGCCTCCGCTTCTCTTCTATTTACAACTTCCAGTAGGGGTGCTCCATTCTTATAAGCCTCTAATAACTTTGCCCCAAGACTGGTTAGTACATACACTCTATGCGTCCCACGAGAATATATCCTTTCAATAAAACCCAGTTCTTCTAGTACATGTATAGCTGCTAAAACTTCGTATCTGGGTAGCCCTGTTTTACTAGATATTTCCCCGGGATTTAATGGTTTTTCGGATAGTGTTTCGAGTATCTTAATCGTTGTAGCCACAGTCATCACCCACCCTATAACTCACTGTATCTAGGGCTTTAAGGAGTCGGACTTTATGATACTTTGCCTGATGTACTTGTTAGGGGATATACTGATTTATTTATTAGTGTACTTAATGGTATACCTAGTAATAGTTGGGGTATACTACGGGTTTGCCCGGATATGGTTTATTGAAGGAACATGTGGTTATACATGATAACGAGCTAATGGTTGAGAAAATCAGCAAAGGCGTCATCGAGTATACGAGGAAGCATCGTGGAGAAACCGTTGTTTCACGAATACTCTACCATGCTACACGGCTCGAACTACTACCAATGTACCCGGTAATGCTTCCCAAAAAGTTTACAACCTATATACTTGTAAAACTAGAGAAACCGGTAGCGGTTCCTCCGCGTAGAGAGGTCGATATTTATATAAAAATACCAGTTGACACGGCCGTATACGCATATGGCCCCCTACACAGGTTCCTCGTAATAGACGTATTCACCCATCACAGGATTAAATACTACCTCTACGGCCCTCCAGATAGAGGCGTTGTAGCAAGATACGCATATTCAAAAGTATACGTTAAAAAGCCGGAAACCGAGTTTGGAGAAGCACTAGCCTATATTCATATAAGAAACAGATATATTTCATGGGTGGAAGTTGGACAAGTATTGTTGGATGCGCAGATATTAAAACTATACTATAAACCGGAGACATGGAACGCGTGTACACAGTATATATCACTAGTAGCTAACTCCCCATCAACAGCGTCAATCTATTATGGTAGGAGGATTAGCGGAGAATATAGGCCGATACAGGATCCCCCGGATCTTAAGCCTCCAAGACTACTCGCTAAAACAGAGATGTTATGGGGGTTGAAGTAGTAGTGGCTGATTATAATTATACTTCCATCTATGCATGGGCGAAGCAGATTAATTGGTATGGTTTATTTCTAGCAACAGTAATCTTAATCGTCGGCTTATTCATTTCACAGCTTTTCAGAAAGCTAACATATAAGATAAGCATAAGATTCTTCCCGGAGGCAACGGCTAGGAATATTGCTAGAGCAGTCTACTACACGCTTGTATTCATCGTTGGAGCTTCAGCACTCGGAGCCCTAGGAATAGATTTAACAGGTTTATTCGTAGCGGGAGGAATAATAGGAATAATACTGGGATTCGCACTACAAAACATAACAGCTAATCTCTTCTCAGGCCTATTCCTGTACTGGGAGAAACCCTTCAGTCCCGGAGACCTAGTAGATATTAACGGCTTAATGGGTTGGATACTTGAAATAACAGTTCTTTCTACAAAACTACTGGGACTAGACGGCGTAAAGATCAGGATCCCGAACCAGGAAGTATTCCAATCACACATCAAAAACTACCAGGCCACGAAAGCTAGACGCTTAGACTTCGTAATAGGTATTGCCTATAAAGAGGATGCGGAGAAAGCTTATGAAGTGATCAGGAAAGTAATCGATGAACACCCACTAGTACTCGTACACCCTCCGCCAGATGTCTTCGTCTACGAATTAGGGGACAGTAGCGTAAACATACTCGTAAGAGTATGGGTTCCATCAAGAGGGATGCTATGGTATGAGGTATACAAGGACTTATTGTGGAAGATGAAAAAAGCAATTACTGAGGCAGGCATAGAAATACCGTTTATACAGAACGACGTATGGTTCCGAACACCACTGAGAATAAAACTAGAAACCAATGAAGAATCTATCGGCACAACTCGTCGTAGAGGAGGGAGATAAGACTTAGTATAAGCTTATCCATCCTATCAGTTATACTATCAGGCTTAATCCCCGTGAAGCTTGATATAGCAAGCAGATCTTTTCCCTGTAATACCCTTGCAACCAGTAATGTTCTAGATAGCTCGTCAAGACTATTGAAATCCACTAGATCCCAGTATTTAAGGATTTGATCAATAACGGTTTCATAGTGATCACTTGCCTCGAGGAAGACCTTCATCCTGCGGCAATCAGTCTCGACGCTGCCTACCGTGTATCCTTTACTCTTTAGATAATTCATTATCCATGATAGTCTCTCCGAGGAGACGTCTCGGTATAATACATGTGAAGCGTAGACTATTCTTTGGTACAATATACTCGCAGCTTCATCGACTAACCCCCTAGATCCTTGTTCGGTAGACTTTAACACTACGATGTTTTTCTCACCGGTAGCCCTATTATATCTCGGGCTTATATAGATCGGCGTATAACCGTTTCTAAGCCAAAACCGCACAGTGTCGAAGCCCGAAAAGAAAGCCCCAATTAAACTGGCTCTCCCAGCATAAGCCTTCTCCAGTAAAGTCAGCATCTTCGACCCAAAACCTCTACGCTGATAATCTGGGTGGACAGCTATCCTAACAATCCTCAATACTCCCGGCATTTCCGTGTTCAATATTCCGTAACGTTTTAACACATTCCCTATTAACATAGCTTTTTCAATACCTGTTTCCTCCATTCTAACCTGGAGGACCCCAATAATATCTCCATCTACAACACCTGAGTATATTTCGAAGTAATCGGTATCTATGATCAATACTAGATCATCCGGCTCATTCCTATAATGAGCCGTTACTAGGAGCCCGTAGATACGGCGCAATAGATCATAATCCTTAACGAGCTCTTCCCTATCATTCCTTACTAGACGTAGCTTGTCAGGACTAGGCGTCCCCTTAATACTCGGAGGCTCAGCATCTAAGTGAAAGACTCGATAAATAAACTTCTCCAACGGATCACCCGGATAATACCTTACCGGGTTCTTCAACCTAATAACCATGGAATCCCTAAAGACTTCCTTAACATATTTTACTAAAACCCTGCCACTACCCTCATATCCGTGAATAGTTGATGAAGCGATAACCTTACCTATATCCCTATACCACCTCCTAACCCTAGCAACACCAACACCGGCAGCTTCATCAACTAGTAGAGGCTTAGAAAACTCTTTAACAAGTGAAACCCTCCACGGTTCAACATATTCAATCAATGCTTTACCAGAAGAAACACGGGCTACAAGCCCACCCCTACTAGATGCACTGTAACGTATTCCAAGCTTCTCGAGCCCACGTATAAGCATCCTAAAGAAAGACTGTACGCCGTAAATACTCCTACTCGTAACAATAAACCTCCCCCTTCCACGACTCATAATATATGCGGCATATAATCCTAGAACACTACTCTTACCCCTCCCGCGATCACCAGTTAATAATAGGAGCCTGTACTTCCTACTATATAAGAAGCTGGGTAAGCTCCGCAAAGCTTTAGCTTGATCACTATTAACAGTTAAAGCTATAAGCTTCCCAATTAATCGATCACTGGTAGCTATCGCGGGCTTAGACGATTTTACGGGCTCGGCCCCGTAGAAGTCATAATCAACGCCTTCACCAGTAATAACAACATGATTCGGATTACTATACGCTAAGCCCAGGAAATAACGCCCAAACAACGTCTCCAGTAAATGCCTAGGCACAAATAATCCATAAACACCTCCCCTAGAAACAAAATCCATAGATAAAGCCAGGAGATTCCCCGGCCAACCATAAGTGCTGCGGAGGCTTAGAAAAACACTATCATACTCACCCCCTAATAGCTTATGAACTAACCGGAAATCCACGTTTTCACTGCATGAAACATTGTATTCGTCAAAAACCGAATGATCAGCTTTTTTAGAGACACAGAGATTAGATCCAGTAATAAATCCGAGATCAATACTCTCATTTAGGGGCTCAGCAATGACTAGTAGGCACCGCCAACCCTTACTAGTGCATCGAGAAATAATACCTTCCAGCTTCACGCGTCATCTCCTCATGTATTAAACACTATATCATTTTTAGAACATTGAATTAATATGTTAAAATAAATCATATCTCTTAACCTTTTTTCGAAGTTTTAACTTGTATAAAGTTTGTATTTCAGGTAAAGTACCCGCTTTTCCTAAAAGCGGAACTCGTAAAGAATACTGAACAATGAATAAAAATAATTAACAGTAAGGCGGGAAGTTAATTCCTACTTAACTACACAAATGGGAAG
>JALWZC010000124.1 GCA_027002875.1 Desulfurococcales archaeon | reverse complement strand
GTACCATACCGTATCGCTAAGATAAATGATCCAAGAATAGCCGATCTATTATACGAGCTGGGACTGGGGACGCCGGTTACCCAGCCATCACTGATAGCGTCAATGATAAACAACTACTTGGAAAGCGTTGTAACGATGAAACCGTTAGCATTCATAGGGGACTACACTGTCTACCTAGTATCAATTGCAGAAACAGATCCTGTTGCAGGTGTAGAGATCAAGGATTTAAAACTACCGGAAACCGTTAAACCAATACTACTATACGATGGGAAAACTATGCGTCCACCACTACCTGAAGACAAGCTTCTACCGGGCTTCCAACTAATAATTTTATCCCGTGAAAAAGATATTGAGAAGTACTTTAAGGGATGATTAATTATGGCGGTAAACAATACTACGAGCCTCATGGGTTATGGAAGCATAGAAAACATATTGTTCGGGCTTCAAACGGCAATTATTATTACACTCCTAGTAGTACTGGCGAGAATCGTCCTGGTAAGGTTTCTCGGAGCATTAATGAGCCGTGGAAGAATATCTGCTGCCACTAAGGCTACATTGACAAGGTTAATAGATATAATAACGATATTCACAGTAATCATTGCATTTCTCGAGTTCTTCGTGTCTGTGCAATTATTGATCATAACGATCGCTGTATTCATACTGATAAGCTTCCTATTATTCTACTACGAGCTTAGGGAGTTCGTAGCATATATCAATCTCCAACTATTAAGACATCTACATGGTCGAAACTATGAGATCAAACTACCCCACCATGAATCTCCTATTTATGGAAGGATCGTTGCTATAGAACCCCTAACCTCTATTATCGAAGACATTTACGGGCGGAGAATCTACGTGTCAAATACTATGCTGGTTAATAGTGTTATGAAGGAATACATACCGTCTATACAGTTAAGGGTAAAGCTTAGCTACAGTAATGATGATCCTATGAATGTTATCAAGAATATTACTTCATCCTTTAAAATGCTAGAACTAGGGATCTTTAGGATCGATGAGAAGAAGCTCATTATTGAAAAGATTAGTGGGGATGAAATTGTGGCTAGGATAAATGCTTATCCAACGAGTCTGCCGATAAGGTTAACTGATCTGGTAAAACTGGCGAATTCTATAAATAAGTCTTTGTCTAAGTATAATCCGGTTATAGAATTCGTCGACACTAGCTATAAGTAGTATTAATCGATCCGCGTAAGTCGTAGAACGTTGCATTATGTATATATACAGTTATTCTATCGCCATAATTTAGCCCGTTGCCGTCTTCAATTATTACTGGAATATAATTATGCGTTCTTCCAACCCATCCTTTTCCGTACTCAGTTATTAATACTTCAACTCTTGAACCAATATATTCGCGGTGAACGCTTAATCCAACCTCCTCTATAACTCGTAGGATCCTCTTCATCCTCTCCTTCTTAGTCTTAGTTGGTACTTGGGGAAGTTTTGCAGAATAAGTGTTTGGACGTATACTGTATGCAGCGACGTGAACCCTTTCAAATTTTAACTCTCTAATAATACGTAGTGTTTCCTCGAAATCGTCCTCTTCCTCTCCCGGATGACCAACGATTATATCCGTTGCGATACTTATACCTGGTATTTTACGCCTTAGTTCTTTTACAATGCTCCTGTAAGTATCCACGCTGTATTTGCGATTCATGATCTTTAATACTCGATCACTACCGCTCTGTAACGGTATGTGTAGAAACCTATATACTCTAGGGTTTCCTTTAATCGATTCGACGAGTTCGTCCATTATTGGTAGGAGCGTGTCTGGATTCATCATACCGATCCTGATCATGTAGTTTCCATTAACACTCGCCAGCTCCTCTACGAGTTTTGGAAGTTCTTGTCTACCATAAAGATCTAATCCATATGATGCAGTATCCTGCCCCGATAACTCTACTTCGACAGCTCCATGTTCCACTACGTTTCTCACTGCCTCAACGATTAGTTTAACCGGGTAACTTACAAGCTTCCTACGTGCAAGCTTTGTTATACAGAAACTACAGTTTCCAAGGCACCCCTCCTGAATAGGTATATAGGCTACGTGTTTCTCGACCCATCTACCAATAATCCTCCTATCCTTCTCCCCGTTTAGCAGGTAAATCGGCTCTTCGGCTTCGACGGCTTTGTATATAAGGGATGCGTTTTGAGGTGATACTAGGCTAGCGCTAGGAGCGATCTTATGAACCTGGTAGGGCTGAGCCTTTGCTAGACAACCAGCAACAACTAGTCTTTTACCAGTAGTTTTCGTGTACTTGTATAGTTTATTGATCCTATCAAGCATCCTGAGCTCCGTGTCGTACCTAACCGTGCATGTATTAATTATAACCACGTCCGAGTCATCAATACTATTAACCAATAAGTGCCCACGCCTAGTCAAGACTGTCTTCATAATAAATTCATCGCCCTTATTCAATGCACAACCATATGTTTCAATGTAAACCCTCATATGCATAGCCACCATGCTGGATAGTATAATTTGCAGTGTATCTAGTGGGAAATCTCGTAATACATATTATACAATATAGCTTTACCCACCTTCCTTATCCGGTTATGATACATAGGGTTATAATCCCATATAAACATCTACAATGTACAAGTATAGCTTCCAAATTTACGTTAGAGGTGTAGCGTGGAATGGCTAGAAGTGTTAGGGATTATAGTTATGAAGAATTACTTGATAGGGCTTATTCGAAGCTTTCCCATAAACCAGTAAGGAAAGAGGCTTTCGAGATCCCTAAGGCAGAAGTTGTAATAGTTGGAGGGAAAACTATTATTCAGAACTTCTCGAAGATAGCTGACTACTTGAATAGAGATCCTAAGATCATGCAGAGATACTTCATGAAAGAACTTGGAACACCCGCATTTCTAGGGGAGAGCGGCCAGTTAATACTCCAAGGCCGTTTCGGCCCCCACGTAATAAACAGGTTGATCGATATGTTCGTGAAGAAATACGTTATATGTCCAACATGTGGTAGCAGGTTTACAGTGTTGAAGAAAGTTGGTAAGGTATTCGTGTTAAAATGTCAAGCATGCGGCGCTGAAACAACGCTTGAAGCATTCTGAAAAATCCCCTCTAGCCTTTAGCGTGTTTTCTCTACGGCTTCATACAGGGCTCATTTTAATTAAGGGGTTACGGATACGAGGATTAAACCGGGATAAGCATCTTGTTTTGAGGCTAAAAATGGTAGGGGTATATACTAGTGTTGGGGGAGACTGGTTTAAGACTTGGCTTAGGAATGGTTTACGTTAAGAGGCACGAGGTTGAGGGCAACCTAGTTATTGCTATTTGTGATGCTGAGCTAGTTGATCGTGTGATCGTTGACGAGGAGAAGGGTATTAGGTTTCACGTGTCCCCATACTTCTATAAGGGCGAATTAATGAGTATTGATCGGGCTATTGACGAGTTATCAAGGGCTGATGTAGCGAATATTGTTGGTAGGAGGATTGTTTCTGCAGCTATCAATAATGGATTTATCCATAGGGATGCAGTGATAAGGATCAATAATATCCCCCATGCCCAGTTCGTCGTTTTAAAGGGGTAGGCTGGTTTTGCCGAGGGAAAGATACTGTATACGCTGCGGGAGGCTAGTGCCGCCGGATGAACCATTAATCAATGGTTTATGTCCACAATGCTATCTTAAATACCATGGAATATTCGCTTCGACGCCGCTGTTAAACATTGTCGTCTGTCCTAGGTGCGGTTCATGGTATTATCGTGGTGAATGGTATCCTCCACTACCACTGGGTGAAGTTATACGTAGAGTATTGATCAAGGAGTCTAGGAAACTGTTGAACAAAGAAGTAAAACTATTAGACGTCGAGCTGATCAGTCCTATTTATAAAATAAATGAATCCCAGCACGCTGTCGATGCCAAACTGCACGTCCTCCTAGAAGATTCCTATCCTGCAGTAGTTGATTCAAGGATAGTGTTGAACATTGAGAAGAAGGTTTGTCCGCGATGCCTCCAGATTACTGGTAAAGCGCATAAAGCCCTAGTGCAGATTAGGAGTGCTAGGGGGAGGCTCGACGAAGCGGATAAGAGGATTATTGATAAAGCCTTAAACGAGCCCGGTATCGTTGAAGACATTGTCGAGGTTAAGGAGAATAAACACGGGATTGATGTAAAGCTTTTATCCAGCGTAACAGCTAGGAGGTTGTCTACACTTTTAACGAGGGAGGCTGGAGCTAAGGTTACGGAGTCCTTTAAGCAAACTCATTATAGGCCGAGTAAGGGTTCATGGGATGGTATAACAACTCTCTCGGTGAGATTGCCGGATATACGTGTAGGAGACCTAGTAATGGTTAGGGGGAAGCCCGGCGTTGTCAGGGAGAGGGATAAGCATGGGTTCAACGTGGAGTTTTTCGACGATGGATCCCGGCATAGGCTTAGATACGATGACTACTGGAGAGGCGAGGTAGAGAAGCCCGGCTACATGGTTTACGAAAAAGAATATGAGGTTGTAGCTGTTGATAAGTCTAGTGTTTACATGGTTGAGGAAGACAGTGGTGAATTCATAGAGTATCCTAAGACTCCAACGCTGCGCGGTGTCCGTGAGGGTGATCGTGTGAAGCGTGTTAGGATAAAGGATAAAGTCTATATGATTAAAGAATAATAGTTGAGGTGAATTATGGATTGCCTAAGAAGAAAAAGAGGAGGGCAAGTGAGGAATCAAGTAAGGAGCCGCCCCTACCTACTGAGGGAACAGTTATCTGTGGAGTTGTGAAGCTACTGGGTGGGGACTACCTGGTTGTTAAGTGTCTCGACGGCGTTGATCGCAAGGTTAGGATTCCCGGTAAGATGCGTCGACGCGTATGGATGAATGAGGGAGACATTGTCCTTGTAGGGCTTTGGGATTTCTCCCCCAACCGTGGAGAAGTACTACACAGGTATACTAGGCAGGAGGTAGCTAAGCTGTTAGAGAAAGGTGTATTGCCTAGGGAGTTCTTGGAGGCTCTAAGTGAGTATATATGATCGATGACGAATACTATGAGCCCCTGCCCCGGCGCAGGGAGGAGAAAAGGGTTAAGGATAGGGATTTATACGAGACTGTCGAGGAAGTTTTTGATCACCGTACAGTCCTCACACTCTACTCATTAATAAGGCGTAGAGTAATCAAGAGGATGAATGGAGTAGTTAGTGCCGGTAAAGAAGCCAGAGTCTACTTGGGTTATGGGTGGAGGGGTGAGAGATACGCTGTTAAAATATATTTTACCAGTACTGCGATGTTTAAGAAAGGCATACTTAAATACATTATTGGTGATCCGAGGTTTGAAGGCTTTAAGCCTAGGGATACTCGTAGCTTAATATATGCTTGGACACGGAAAGAGTATAGGAATCTCAGGAGGATGTATAGTGTCGGCGTAAAGGTTCCTAGGCCGATAACTTATATGAATAACGTATTAGTCATGGAGTTTATGGGCGAGGATAATAGGAGGTATCCTCTCTTAATTGAGGCGCTGCCGGAGCTTGCGAGGGAGGATTTAGAAACGATCTATAGGCTTGTTTTAGAGGAGAATGAGAAGATTGTCTGCCAAGGAGGCCTAGTACACGGGGATTTGTCCGAGTATAACATTATGGTTAAGCCCAGCATAGATATTGTAATCATTGATGTGGGCCAAGCTGTTCCACCCGAGCATCCGGGTTTTTGGGATTTCCTAAGGAGGGACGTATATAATATTACCCGTTTCTTCCATGAAGAAGCTGGGTTGGAGAACGTTTACGAGCCGGAGGAGTTGCTGGAGGTGTATAAGAAGTGTCTAGTGGAGGAGAAGAGAGGGGTTTGAAGGGCAGGCTTAGTATGGGTGTTACTCGTTTATATGAGAAGGTTCCGCCTGATCGTATCGGTGTATTGATCGGGGAGGATGGCCGGGTTAAGGAGGAGCTTATGCGTAGGACTAGGACATTGATCACGGTAGATTCTTCAACTGGTATGGTATTGATCGAACCATCAACTCCTGCAACAACTGCTTTAGAACTTATGAAGGCTCGAGACGTTGTCAGGGCTATCGCCTACGGGTTTAGCCCTGAGAGGGCTTTCCGCCTCCTGGAGGAGGATCAGGTATTACTAGTTATTGATTTGAAGCAGTACGTTGGTGATAGGCCTAACCATTTACAGAGGGTTAAGGGGAGGATTATTGGTGAGGGAGGGAAGGCGAGGAGGATTATCGAGGAAATGACGGGCACTTACATCTCGGTATACAAACACTATGTCGCGATAATCGGAGACTTCGAATCAGCTAATATTGCTAAGAATGCTATAGAGTTATTAATAGAAGGTCGTCGGCATGGAACGGTTTACAGGTATATTGAGAGGGAGACGTTCCTCGAGAAGAGGAGGAAGATGAGGGAGCTCTGGAAGAAGAGGATTTAAAACCTACCCCCTCTCATGCGGGCCTACTCAGCATCCCGGACTTATCCTTCAGTATTATTCCGGGTTTTCCCCGGGTTCCTTCTTCATCGGGGGTTTAGCCCGGCAGTATTACTTATATGTTTGTGGTTATCTTAATATTTTCGAATAGTCTAGTATTATTTCAGTGGTTAATTGCGTATTAGTGGTTTGTGAGGGGTACTTGAAGCCGTGTCGATTACTACTCATAAGCACAGTTTTCTAGTTGTTGCTGAGCCCGGTGATGTATTAGAGTTGTTGGAGAAGGGCTTCTTGGATTTCCTTAAGAGTGTTCCGTATATAAGGGTTGTCGATATTACTGAGAAGGGTGTTATTATTGATTTATCTATAAGGAGGGGTTTTTCCAGATTTAGGGATAGGTTGATCATTACTTATAAGAGATCCGAGGACAGCGTATTAGAGGTTTATGGTATTGGTAAGGACGCTGAGTATACTATTATTATTAATGTTAAGAAAGAGTTCCCGCATAGCAGGGTTGAAATAATATCAACCTCTAGATCAATTCGTCCCCGCATCATTAAGGCTTTCTTGTCTGATTTTAATAAGAGGCTTGAGGAATACATTAAACGCGAGATTAAGCTTAGGAAGGCTGCCCCTGCACAGGCTAAGCCAGCTGTATCGCCACCTAGCAAAAAAGCCACTGCCGAGGCTAAACCTGCGGAGAAACCCTTAGTGGTTGAGGAGAAGCCGAAGCCAGCGGCTGGGAAGCCTGTTGTTAAGGAGAAAGCTATGGAGAAACCAGCTCCTCTAGGGATTAGTGGTAGGGTGTTGGAGGAGAAGATGAAGGATCCATTGTGGATCGCGCAGCTACTCCTATCATCATCGCTGATCAAGCGCGGCGAGATACAATTGCCGGGATCGCCTAAAGAACTAATAGACAAGCTACTAATGGAGAACAAGGAGAGGATCACTGGTTATAGGCTGGTAATGATCAGCCTCAGGGGTGGAGACATAGATTCACACATAATAATAGACCCAGTAAACAACGACATACTAGCAGCAAAAACCACGAAGGGAGGAATACTAGACTACACAGGGGAAGAAGCAATCAAAAAACTATTCGAGAAAAAACAGGAAAAACTAGAATACAAACTATGGGGAATAAACCAACTACCCCAACAATAAAACAAAAAAGAAACAAATAAAACCCACAAACAACCACAATAAACAACACGAGCACAAAGCAATGACCTATGGTGGGCCCGTAGCTCAGCCAGGCAGAGCGGCGGACAGCCCCTCTCTTCTCCCGCCGCTTTAAATATCCTTAAACAACTATGATGAACTATGTACATTGATAGGGAGGATTACCTCTGGGAATTAGCAGGCTTCTATATAGGTGATGGAAGTAGGGAAACAAATGGAAACATTTACATATCATCAAAATATCCGGAGCTACTACATCATTACATGATACTTACAATAAAAATACATTCAGGATCCCTGGTTAGGATAAGGAAGTACATTAAGAGAAATAAGCAGTGGAGTCCTGAATACAGACTCTACATTTACAATTCACCGGTAACCATCTTCCTAAAACAAATTTATTATCAACGATTAATGCCCGATAAACTATCATGGTTCTACAACGAAGTAATAAATGATAGAAATGCATTGAAAAACTTCATAAAAGGACTCTTCGATTCTGAGGGAGGAATATTCTGGAAACAAGGGCATGGAAGAGAAGTAAAGATAACAACATCAAGTACAACATTAAAGAGCATTGTTGAACTAGCCCTAATTCATTACCGTATACGCTACACAATATACACTGACTCGAGAAGAGACGCGAAACATAAGAAAACAACTTATAATCTAAGGGTCTTCGGTAGCAATAGTGAAAAGTTTATACAAGTCTTCAAACCATACAAGCTCCGAGTAAAAGAATACATAGATAACCATGTAGACGAGAAGTATAGGAAACGCTTAAAAGACCTTCTAAATACATAGAAACAATTGGCGGGAGAAGGGGCTGGCCGAAGCTCCAGACCGCTACGGGTAGGAGGACCAAATGAAGGGATGACTTAGGTCTGGAAAAGGGATCAATGGCCGGGAGCTACCCGTAGGCCGGGGGTTCGAATCCCCCCGGGCCCACCACTTCTCCCGTATTAGAATGTTATTCTTGTGGTTGTAAAAATTTGGGGAGTAGGGGTTTTTACTGGTAATGATTTATTTCTCCTAATGGATTCTAATACCAGGTAGTAAAGGGAGTATTTTTGGGCCCGTCGTCTAGCCTGGTTAGGACGTCGCCCTCACACGGGGGATCAAGTAATCAACTTGTTATATAGTTTCTTTAGTGCAAACATGTCTTCTCGGTTGAAGGATTCTTTTATATACTTCTCTCCTGACTCCATGGACAAGTTTAGAGCATGGATGATCAGCCAGGGAAAATCGGATAGGACAATAAAGGAGCATTTGAACTATTTAAGAAAGTTGATAAATAATTTCGGTTGGAGTATAGATGTTTATAAGATAATAGAGTATTTATCCACGTTAGCGCCAGGGCAAAGGGATCATTACCGTAAAGCTCTGAGGCTTTACTTAAGATTCATTGGTAGAAAAGAATTCCTCGAATTATTATCGGGTAAATGGATAAGTAGAGACTCTGAGAAAGAACCAGGAATAACACTTAAACAAGCCAAGGAAATAATAGAGATAGCAACAGCCATCGACAAAGACTATGCATTATACCTAGCAGCCCTCCTCGTTACAGGTATAAGACCAAAAGAACTAAGAGCAATAACATGGAACGACCAAATGAACACCATCGATCCACGAATATTCAAAATCAACAATACATCAACAACGAAAAGATCATACTACGCATTCCTAACCCCAACCTACTAAAACTCCTAGAAAAACTAGGAAGCCCCACAGCAACAAACTCGTACACTACAGGCGGGAAACCGAGTATAGGATACTAAAAGTAATCAGGACAAAGTACCCAGGCTTCAAACCCTACGATCTACGCTCATTAAACACGTATATCCTCTACATGAATAAAGTTGATTCATTAAAGATAAAATAGATACATGGATGGATACCGCAGAGCGAGGTGATGACAAAATACTACTTGATAAAGCATTTAACTAGGAAGGAAACCCTACTCGAAATCTTGCAGACACATAATCAAGTATTCATGGAAATTGATGATTGGCTGGGAAAAGTGTTAGGAAGAACTGGGCTCCTCGAGGACTCCTAACACTATTCCAGGAACCAAATAAATAGGAGGACTGGGCAGCATATTTATATAGTTCCTTATAAAAACTTTTTACAAGGAATTAATCCAAAGGGATTAATCAATGGAGTTGATTGAGGCAATTATAGAGGAAGCACGGTCTATTATAGTATCCAGTATCCAGGTATTAATCATGATTATCATTACTAAACCATTGATTGAGGCGGGAATAATAAGCGCTGAGCCAGTCGGAACGGCTATCAGTATCCTAATTGCGACAAATATAGGGGTGAAGCCGTTACTATTGCTATTGCAACATGGTAGTAAATAAACTACTTGTCCATAATACGGTGCTCTAATTAGTGGATCTAAACAGTTCTTTTACCCGTTTAAGCTTTTCACCAGCAGATTTAAGCGGTAGCCAAGGGTTGTTGTATTCATACTAAGAGGAAATGAAGTTATAATTAGAAATGGTTGAGTTGTTGAAGGTTTTTTCTTAATAATTCTGTGGTTTAGTGGTGTTAGGAAGAATTTCTGTTTGATTTTCTTCCTAACACTATTTTATTGCTCGGCCTCTCCGCGTTTTAGATCATATTCCCTCAGCTTTACAAGTATCGGATAGGTTTTTTCGGCTGCTTCCTTAATTGCTTCATCCCAAGTCATTTTCTTTCTACGATTCTTCCTCTTAGCCATTCTAATACACCTCTTTTATCTATTTTCCCCTCAGCTACTTTTATAGCTAATTCATATAAGTCTTCAAATTCTCTGAGACTATACCTATTCCTAGATAAATACGCATTAAGCATTAATACAGCTAATCTTTTATTTCCATCTACAAGGGGATGATCCATTATTATGTCATAAAACAGAGAAGCAGCCGAACCAGTAAACCCATGCAAGCGTAGCAACCACTTTAAATCTTCAATAATTGCCTCCAACACCTCAGGATTTAA
>JALWZC010000123.1 GCA_027002875.1 Desulfurococcales archaeon | reverse complement strand
GTCTACAATGCTTATCATATATTCAAGAGTTTGGGAGACAAAGTCTCCAACGGCATAATAAGCCTTTAATCCCTTTACGATTCCTTTCCGTGAAATATAGAGAACACCTTGAGGAGAGGATAGTATTTTACGTATTTTAAAGGGGAGTCTCAAAACCGGTATTTTCTCTATGACGTTTTTAGTCAATATTATGAAACCTTAACTGCGTATCTTCCGGGCTTAGTTATTCCAAGCTCTCTGGCAACCTCGGATTTTTCGGGATCAATCACTATTACTACTCCCTCCCAGTCATCAGATAAATCCCTAGACCCACAGTAGGGGCATACTTCAGCGTTTTTATCTACTAAGGCTTTGCATCTTCTGCATGCTTTAAAGGGCTTTCCGCGTATGGGCAAAACGTACACCTCTATAATTACTTCTCGTCAGTTTTCTGTTTCTTATGGATCCACTCGACTTTTCCCAGGAATGGCTGCCTCATTGTTAATTGAACTCTTAATCCCTTACCAGGCATTGGAGCGACATTGTATACTCTCGCTCTTACCCAGTCTCCTTTCTCGATCATCCTCTTACTCTCTCTTAAAATCATTGCAGGCCTAGTTGGATCGTATTCTATTCTTTCATCGGCGATCTGATTAATATACACGAATCCATCTGAGGCTCCTAGGTCTACGAATAATCCATGATTTAGTATGGTATTTACTTCTCCCTCAACAACTTCTTTGAGGAATGGGTAGAAAACGAGCATGTTAAATTCTGCAAGGTGATAAGTCGCGCCGTCTCCGGGAATTATTCTTCCCTCGGGTTCAACGTTTACATCAAATACTGTAACAATTATACCCATATTCTTGGTTACCATTCCTTCATAGTTATTCCTTAACTCTTCCCACGCAGCAATATTTAGTGGTTTATGAAACTTCTCTGGTGGAATCCTGACGACGTCCCTAACCCTATAAACCCTATATACCATTCTTGTTCACCGAGACTACCGATTATAATACTAATAGACGTATTTTTAAGCCTTTTATATGCCTCTACATGCTTTAAATAAGCATGTATGAGTTTATATCTGATTCAATGATGTTTTTATCTCTCAAATATATTTGTGGTATACCTTTTTTTCTTAGCTTTTTTCGCAGTTCTTTATCATTAGTTGCTACTGGTATTTTTTCCGTTTCAGCGAATTCTATAATGAGGTCATCTACAGGTTTCGAGGAATCATACTGGTATTCAACGATCGTACAATAATCCTCTATTATTTTTAACGCCAATTTAGCTTTTTTCCTCACGATGGGTCTTCCAGACGAGGCTAGTTTTACAAGTTCGTCATGAACAGGCTTGATAATAATGTATTCAGGCTTTGTATCCAGGAATTCTTCAATTAAGTTAAATATGTTTATTCCCTCACCTAGGGCTAGCAGCATATTGGTGTCTAGGAGTATTTTTAATCGCTTACCTCTTCCACTATTCCCCATCCTGTTAAACGCCACCTACCTAGTACTCTCCTGCTAATAGCTATTCTTGAACCTGGCCATGCTACTACTGGGTCTCTAAACTTCAACTCTATAGTGTCACTTGTGACGTTTTGGACTACTGCAACTTTAATAGCTGTTCCAGCGGTGATAATTACCGGTTCACCTCTTCGCATTGGCGTGGTTTTAACCATTTCCTTCATTCCGAC
This sequence comes from Desulfurococcales archaeon, assembly GCA_027002875.1. Classification (GTDB taxonomy): domain Archaea; phylum Thermoproteota; class Thermoprotei_A; order Sulfolobales; family Desulfurococcaceae; genus WAON01. Next base: position 8,926 of record JALWZC010000123.1, on the reverse strand, counting down.
TACTCTCTTCAGCAGTTTATACTTTGCCTTCATATAAGTGATCATGGGCGGCATCATTTCCGGTTTTCCGACTACGTTTCCTATTAATGCATCGTTTTTGGTGAGAGATGGGTCGAGCTTTGTACCGATCGCGAGTAGCCCTCCCGGTTTTGCTTCTTCAACTTCTAGGTTTCCAAACCTTAAACTAACGACTTCCGTAATTATAGGTTCGTACTTATACCCGCCTTTAACTAGTTTCTTAATACCAGGCCTGATTTCGATTTCTTCTCCAACCCTTAATACTCCCTGCATTAATGATCCGCCAACAACGCCGCCCTTAAGATCTCTGGGTCTAGTGCCTGGCTTATTGATGTCAAAGCTTCGAGCAACATACATTAGTGGAGGTTTTGATAAGTCTCGTTCCGGAGTCGGTATTTCTTCTTGCATTGCTTGTAGCAGTACATCAATGTTTGCTTTGTGGAGAGCACTTACAGGGATTACTGGTGCGTCTTCAGCCCATGTACCCTTTAGAAAGCTCTTTATCTGTTTATAATTTCGTAATGCTTCTTCCCTGCTGACAACATCAATCTTGTTTTGAACAACGACGAGGTTTCTAACGCCAATAATGTCGAGAGCCATGAAGTGTTCAAGGGTCTGAGGCTGGGGGCATGGCTCGTTAGCGGCAATTACAAGGATTGCTCCGTCCATTAATGCTGCACCGCTAAGCATAGTAGCCATTAATGCTTCATGGCCAGGTGCGTCAACATAGCTTACCCTTCTCAACAACTTCGACTCAGAACCATCTGGGCATTGAGGCTCGGTAGTATATGCCTCGGGTGGTTCAAGGTTTTCACAATATGCGATGTTTCCATCAGCATATCCAAGCTTAATAGTCATACCTCTTTTCAATTCCTCGCTATGCCTAGCCGTCCAAACGCCTGTAAGTGCTTGTACTAGCGTAGTTTTTCCGTGATCGACGTGGCCTACCACGCCAATGTTTACTTCCGGCTGCCTAATCTCCCAAGGCATTCAGTGTACCCCTCCGCTACTTATGTGTAATTTCTGGGAAAATCCTAGGTATGATATTGACTATTAGGGTTTAATTATGTATTTTTCATAGTGAAAGAGTATATATCTATTTAAAACGGCAAGCAGGTTTAAATATTTCATTGATATTTTATTACTGTATTTATCTGTACAATATCCTCGGTGATCGTATTACCTCTGACCATCTTCCTTCTTCTTTCTCCTTTTTCTCTCGGGTGGAAACCTGGCGGGCCTGATAAGAGCACTCTCTTTTTTACACCGCCCATTATATCGGGACGCATTGGGAAGCCGCTGTTGTCGGTTCCGCCCTTTATTTGTAGTTGTACATTCTTTAATCCTATTAAGTCTCCAGGGAAAGTATCGCCTATCTTTAGTCCTATTAATCTCCTAGTTCTTTCATCATTAATCCTAACCTGCCATGCTCTTGCTCTGAAGGCTTCTCCTTCTAGCTCGTTTGTACCTGTTTTGTTTACTAGGAGTTCCGCACTTACATGTACTTCGTTTTCCGGTATGTTTTCATCATTTACAATACTACCGGTTATCTTTACCTTTTCCCCGCTGTCAGGTTTCCTCATTCTCAGAGTTATTACTCCATGTTTAGCCTTAAGCTTCTCAACGAGGCTTGGATGAGTCTTTATAACTGGTAGTTCAAAACCTTCTTTAACTTTTTCTGACAGCTCTATCTCTGGATCTCCGACGATTTTAACCTTAACAATTACTTCTTGTTTCGGGGCTTCCGGATCAGATATGACTATCTTAAAATCAGCCATGCTGTATCAACCTCCACCAGTTGCCCGGTGGATTATTGGGTCAAGGTAATGAGTAATCGGTAGAGGGGTATTTATAGTGTTCTATATTAGACAGTGAATACTGTATCGTATAGAAGGGGAGTGATACGCTATGAGTGGTAAGATAAAGAAATGGGTAAGGCAACCGATAGTTGTCGTTTTAGGGCATGTTGATCATGGGAAAACGACCTTACTTGACAAGATCAGGGGCACTGCTGTTACTAAGAAAGAACCTGGTGAGATAACACAGCATGTAGGAGCTAGTATTGTTCCAGCATCGGTTTTAATCAAGGTTGCAGAGCCTTTAAGGAAGTATTTCCCAAAGTTAAAAATCGATATACCCGGCCTATTATTCATCGATACTCCGGGGCATGAATTATTCAGCAATCTAAGAAAAAGGGGCGGTAGCGTTGCAGATATAGCTATCTTAGTCATAGATGTCATGGAGGGATTTCAGCCTCAGACTTGGGAGAGTATAGAGATCTTGAAGGAGAGAAGAGTTCCCTTTATTGTCGCAGCGAATAAGATAGATAGAATACCGGGCTGGAAGCCTCAACCGGATAAACCTTTCCTCGAGACTATTAAATATCAAGATCGAAGGGTTCTCGAGTACCTTGATAAGAAAATATACGAGCTCGTAGGCCAGCTTTACGAAGCAGGGTTTATGGCTGAAAGGTTTGATAGGGTAAGGGATTTCCGTAGAACAGTCTCGATAGTCCCAGTATCCGCTAAGACCGGGGAGGGTATTCCAGAACTTTTAGCGTTGCTTGCAGGGCTTGTCCAGCAATATATGAAGAAGAAGCTCGTAACGAGTAATGAACCTGCTAAAGGAGTAGTATTAGAGGTTAAGGAAGAGCCGGGACTTGGCACGACCATCGACGTGGTAATATATGATGGAGTAATACGTCGTGGAGACCTAATAGTCGTTGGCGGTAAGAATAAACCCATAGTCACACGTGTAAGAGCATTATTAATGCCAAGACCCCTCCAGGATATGAGAGCCCATGAAGGAAAGTTTATACAAGTTGATGAAATAGCTGCGGCTTCAGGAGTAAAGATATCTGCACCGGGCCTAGATGACGCACTAGCTGGTTCACCAGTATTCGTCGTGCCCGACGAGTCTCGCCTAGAAGAATTCGTTAGGAAGGTTAGGGAAGAAGTAGAAGCTGTTAGGATTAAAACCGATAACATAGGAGTAGTTGTAAAGGCTGATACTCTTGGAACACTAGAAGCAGTTGTAGAAGCTCTTAAACGTGAAGGAATTCCTGTTAGGCTAGCAGACGTTGGCCCAGTATCTAAAAACGATGTTTTAGAAGCTATTGTTACAAAGAACACTAGTAGAGAATACGGTGTAATAATTGCTTTCAACGTTAAAGTATTGCCTGAGGCTGAAGAACTAGCTGCTAAAGAAAACGTAAAGATCTTCCGCCACAACGTAATCTATAGGCTTATCGAGGAGTTTACAGATTGGATCAAGAAGCTAAAAGAAGAAGAGAAAAGGAAAGAGCTTGAATCATTAATTAGACCGGGAAAAATAAGGATCCTTCCCGGATATATATTCAGGAGAAGTAACCCGGCAATAGTGGGTGTTGAAGTACTTGGTGGAGTAATTAAGCCAGGGTATCCATTAATGAGACCGGACGGTATGAGGCTTGGAAGCATCATGCAGATAAGGGATAGAGACAATGTCCTGAAGGAAGCTAAAGCCGGGCAATCAGTTGCAATAAGTATTCGTGGTAAAATTCTAGTTGGGAGACACGTTGATGAAGGCGACATAATCTACACGGATATTCCTAAGGAACACGTAAAACTATGGTTAACGAAGTATAAGAATGAGCTAAGTAATGATGAAAAAATCGTTCTTCAAGAGATTATAAAGATAAAGAGAAAACAAGATCCATTGTATGGATTAATGTTTTAATAATTCAACTAAACTAGTAATCAAATATTTCATCCTTACTAAATACAACGTCTATCTCTCGCTTAGCACTTTCAAGACTATCACTTGCATGTACAACATTTTCTTGTATAGATAAAGCATAGTCTCCCCGAATGGTTCCGGGTGGTGCTTTCCTCCCATCGGTCGTGCCGATCAATAGTCTGACAACACTAATAGCTGAATCTCCTTCTAAAATCATTGCTACTATAGGTCCTGATGTCATAAATTTGATTAACGACTCGAAGAAAGGCTTACCCTTATGAACACTATAGAATTCCTCAGCCTTACTCTTCGTAAACCACATCATTTTTAATGCTTTGATTTTTAACCCTTTTCGCTCAAACCTTGAAATAATTTCTCCTATTAACCCCCTCTTAACACCATCAGGTTTTACTAGAACAAGTGTTCTCTCAACCGTCAAGATTTACACCATATCAGTAATACGTTGATTATCCCGTAATTTACCTCATTTGTGACCCATATTTTAGTGTCCACTTTAATTTCCTTGGATCACGTTTTAGGATTAAGTAGTTTTTATAGCATTTCCTACTGCAGAACCATAATATTGTTCCATCGTTTTTAACATACATTAAACCAGTGCCTGGCTCTATTTCCCGTCCACAGAATGCACAATGAACTATTCTAGGCATTATTCAGCACCTATCAGTGTTTAATATCGTCGCTTATTTAGGGCTATATGGGAATACCTCTATACGTGTTTTTAAGTTTTATCATAACCTTTATAAAAAGGAAATACCTTTAGTGGTGAATAAACTAATTAAACAGTATTTGAACTCTGATTAGTTGGATGGTGATATTTTATGAGTGAAGGAGGAGAACCCGACAAAATAGTTGTTGAACAACCAGAAATAAACGTTATCGAGGAAATAGGCTTTCCTGCAGAAGTAATTCAGATTATCGGCCGAACAGGCGTTACCGGTGAAATCACGCAGGTTAGGGTAAGAGTCCTTGAAGGAAGAGATAAGGGTAGGATAATTACGCGTAATGTCAAAGGGCCGGTAAGACTAGGAGATATACTGATCCTTAGAGAGACTGAGAGAGAAGCGCGCAAACTAAGTGGTAGAAGGTAGACTTGTATACTTCTATATTTCTTTCAAAAGACCTATTATTTCCCGTTCAATAATTTTTGAAAAAATTCTGGAAAAATTGATTTAGTACGTTAATTTAATCTACTATAACTGGCTTGTTTAAGCTCCACTCTTAGCTTTTAATTCTTGCACCCGCCTTATTATCTCTTCGACTAGTTCCTTAGCATCTCCGGGGTCTATTATAGCGGCACTCGCAGCGGATACTTCTATCCCGGCAGCTTCTCCCAGCCTCTTCTTACTTGGCACATACACGTAGGGGATCTTCTTCTCCTCGCAGAGTAGTGGTAGATGGGCGACGATTTCTGGCGGGTCTACGTCTTCCGCGATTATTACTAGTTTAGCGATTCCTCTCTCAACGGCTTTTGTGGTCTCATTAGTTCCTTTCTTGATCTTACCGCCTGTTTCTCTAGCTTTCTTTACTGCCTCATATACTTTCTCTGCAAGCTCTTCGGGTACTTCAAACTTTACATAGAAGGGTTTACTCATACTTCATCCTCCTCCCATATTGGTCGTCTGGATACATGGTTAATCAATTATCTCCGTATAATAAATATTTCCCTAAACTACGAGTGTGCAAATATAGCTCTTACAAAGTTCTCCTCGATTTTGTCAAGTCTTGCAAATCCTATCCTATAGAACTGGACGATACTTCCGACTTTTTCCTCTATAATGGACTTTTCTGCTATAAGGGATTTATAACATAGGTTGTCGCCGGTTGGGACTATTAGTTCGACAACTACATTGTTCGTTGTTGGAACCCATTGTATGATCGGGACTTTCTTGGATTTTAACTGCTCTATGCTCTGTAGTAAAGCCCTAGCTATTAATCCGTGTTCTCTATCTATCGTAGGTTCTAATAGCTTAAAATTCGCTAGCCCCATTAACCTAAAGACTTCGCCAAGTTTTAATCTTGCCACGTCCTTACGGGAAATATAGATAAATGGATCTTTATCCGATACTATATATTCAACATATTCTTTCCTAGCTAAGTGTCTCGGTATGTGAGCTATAAGATTACGCGATAGTCCTTCTAGTTTAACCTTTACAGGTTCTTCAACAGCCATATATCTATTAGCTATCGGGTCTATGATCGATCTGTTTATCGCCGCTAAGTTTACATAGCTAATATGAGCGTCAACTGGGTTAACACCTACACTCTTAATTATCTCCCATAAAGCCTCCCTACTTATACCCCTTCTCCTGAGACCCGCTAGTGTTCCAAACCTTGGGTCAATGTAGGGTTCCAAGTTTTTTTCACGAGTTAGTTTCCTCATTTTCGACTTACTAAGAATTACTCCTTCTAGGCTTAATCTACCAAAATGAATTGTCTCAGGATACTTCCAACCCATATGATCATAGAAGTATTTCTGCTTAATAGTATTTGATACGTGTTCTTTTGCCCTTAGTATATGCGTTACACCCATTAAGTGATCATCAGTTGCAGCTGCTAAGTTGTATGTCGGCCATAACATGTATTTTTCACCAACTACTGGATGAGGAGATTTACTAGTATCTATGATCCTTGCGGCTACCCAATCCCTTACACTAGGATCGGGATGCGAAAGATCAGTCTTTACACGTATAACGGCTTCCCCCTCACTATAATATCCTTCGAGTATTCTATCGAATTCTTCCATGTGTTTTTCAACTGCTAACTCGCGGTGGGGGCATGGTTTTCCGGCATCCCTATACTTTCTGAACTCCTCTGGTTTACACTTATCCACATAAGCTCCTCCGCGCTTAATCAATTCCCTTAGTATGTTATAGAATATGGGTATTCTTAGACTCTGAATATATTCCTCGTTCCAACTTATACCAAGCCATCTAAGATCTTCCTTAATTCTCTCGTAAGCCTCTGGGAAGGGAGCCTTGGTCCTAGGATCCGTGTCTTCGAATCTTAATATCATCTTTCCTTTATACATTTGGGCATACCAGTAGCTCAGAAGAGCTGGACGAGCATTACCCAGATGTATGGTATAGTCTGGATTAGGAGCAAACCTTGTAACAACTTTTCCTGGAACAGCATTCGGTAAAGGTTCCAGCTCCTTCTTTTCTTTTTCCCTTTTTTCTTCGAGGAGTTCCGGCCAGTTACTCTTGACGATTTTTAACTGTTCTTCAATACTTAACTTATTTACTTCAATGATTACTTCTCTGATTAAGCCTATTATATCTCGTATATTTCTCCGTATCTCAGGCATTTCACCGATTATCTTGGCTATTACTGGTTTTAGTTCCGCTTTTCCGTTATGCTTCAAAGCATTTAATAATGCATACTTATATGCTAGTTCACGAACTTTTTCTAATACGGATTTCTCTAACTTCATCCGGCCTCACAACCACAACAAGGTATCTTTCAGGTTTTTCCCACGGAAAATTAACTACAAGTACCACTCTCCCCTTACAGGGGGATTTAACGGTTCTAACTTCCCTCTTACCAGTAACAATATATGCTATTTTATCCTCGTAATCAATTATTTCATCTTCGTTAATGAAAATTATTGGGGAGGAACCCTTTATCTCTATTAGGCATGGTTTAGTATTGTTTTTAACGAGTAAGCCGTTCATGAATTCTTCATTAGTATATCGGGGAATAATGATGATGTCTCGAGTAATTAGTGGTTCGATTAGATCAATAGCCTTCTCAACGACATCCTCATACATTACATGTCCATAAAACTCTGAGCTAGAAGCAACAATATTTTTATCTTCTACTAATAGGTATTCATCGCCTCTGCGGACAATGTATTTATCTCCATGTTGATTCCTTACGAAAACCTCTGGAAAGGAATACTTGTTTACACTCACTGAATAAACCTCCGGGTTTCTTCGTAGACTTGGTAATCTATTCCTCTCTGCTTTAGATAGTCTAGCATATTACTAGGCAGTACTACGGGGGCTTTATGTAGCTTGTCTAGCTTGTCAGCACCTATAAGGAAGGAAACTATACGCATTTCCTCAATAAAAGTTTTCATGAATAATCGGACTTGTTTAAGTCCCCCTACTAATAAATTCTTAATTACCGGCTTTGCTAATCCAACCATGTTAGCGCCTAGGACAATATTTATAACAGCCCTTAAACCGTTCCATACGCCTCCGCTAGCTACGATGAATGACGATGGAGCGGCTGAACGAGCTTCTACAACGGCATAGGGTGTAGGAATACCCCAGTTAGATAAGTCTTCTGCAATCCTTATCCTGACCTCATTGTTCGAACGATATTTTTCTACAAGTACCCAGTTGGTTCCACAAGCTCCAGCTACATCAAAATAATTAATACCTATACCATGTAGCTCCTTGACGGTTTCATATGATAATCCGTTTCCTACTTCCTTGATAATTATCGGTACTGGTAATACGTCGAGTAGTTCCACTATTTTATCAGTAATATCTCTTGAAAAACGCGTATCTCCCTCAGGCTGAATTGCTTCCTGAGCAGGGTTTAAATGAATTGCTAATGCATCGGCTTCTAAATATTGGACTATATCTAATATTTCATTTATTGATAAGTCGTGTAGCGTATTAGCCCCTATATTACCTATAACCGGCACGTTTCTTGCAGTTTCACGGACGATACGGTAGGATCTGCGTATATCCTCGTTATCATTATATATGATCATTGCACGTTGACTACCAACACCGATAGCGATACCATATTCATCGGCTATTAACGCTAATGTTTTATTTATCTCTTTTACGCCGGGATGCCCGCCCGTCATCCCAGTGATCATTATTGGATATTTAAGCTTGTATCCAAGAAAATCTATTGATAGATCAACGTTGTCAAGATTAATGCCTGGATAGGCCTGGTGTATTAGTCTAATTCCATTATATATCTCGCTACAATTATCTGGAAAATCAACATCTCTTTCAACCACTATCCTTAAATGTTCTAGTTTTCTATCAAGTATTTTATGATCGATCAATTCCGGACTCCATAATTAGTCAATGCAAGAATATAGTATCACTAAACAATATGGAATATTTTTTAGTATTATGCCCCACATGTGGTCTGGGTTATCTCTTAGACTTTTTATAAAACTTTATAGCTGCATAGCCTACTACGC
>JALWZC010000122.1 GCA_027002875.1 Desulfurococcales archaeon | reverse complement strand
TTAAACAACCACGAAATCCAATAACCTCGGTAACAACTAAAAAGAACTGAAAGTAAAAACAAGCGATTCATCATGCTTGATCTGTATGAATATCCTATCATGTAACAACTAAAAAGAACTGAAAGTTTCTGAAGGAGATGGCTCTATGTCTTTATCAACGTCTCTAACGGTATGTAACAACTAAAAAGAACTGAAAGCTGTCCCTGGTTCCCATAATCCATTGTAGTCTCCAGAATAGATCATTAGTAACAACTAAAAAGAACTGAAAGTAGCCAAGTGTCCAATAGACTCCGAATCTCTAAGGGGTCGTTGTTTTGTAACAACTAAAAAGAACTGAAAGGATTAATAGAGGGGGGTTCCAGCTTCGGTATAATATGGTAGTATAGTTTGTAACAACTAAAAAGAACTGAAAGAGGTCTAAGGATGGCAGGCACGTTAATACATCGTCTATTTCTGCACCAACGTAACAACTAAAAAGAACTGAAAGATCTACTGGATTATGTAAAGCGTTAAACGAATAGAGAAATACCAGTAAACGTAACAACTAGAAAGAACTGAAAGGTGGTTATTTATTCTCTGCCTTGTATATGTGTATATGTAGCGTATATACTTGTTTATAGGGTGTTCCGTGGGTTTGCCTGGTAGTGGTTATCGGATTGTTGAGCATCCTGTTATTAGTTTTAAGCGTGGTCGGCGTGTAGTTTTTTATTATAATGATCGGCCTGTTGAAGCCTATATTGGTGAGACTATTCTAGCGGCGTTATACGCTGCTGGTTACCGTGTATTCTCCTACAGCCCCGATGGGAAGAGGCCTCGCGGTGCTTTCTGTATGATCGGTAAGTGTGGTAGCTGCCTGTCAATCGTTGACGGAGTCCCTAATACTAGGATCTGCATCGAGCCCGTCCGGGAAGGGGTTCGGGTCTATAGGCAGGATGGCTTGCCCCCCGCGCCTCTGAGTAAGAATGTTGTTGAACCCGTCGATTGGGAGGAGGTTGAGACCGACGCGTTAATAATTGGCGGGGGCCCGGCCGGGTTAATCGCTGCTAAAACCCTTGGAGAACTAGGCTTGGAAGTCGTAGTAGTTGATGACCAGCCAAGGCTTGGGGGTCAACTGGTTAAGCAGACCCATAGGTTCTTCGGCAGCCGGGAGTACTGGGGAGGGATAAGGGGGTATGTGATCGCTGAGAAGCTAGCACGGGAAATAATGGGGATGAAGAATGTCAGGGTTATACTCCAGGGATACGCCTACGGGATCTATAATGATAATAGGGTTGGGGTAGCTGTTAGGAACCCGTTGAAACACGTAATAGTAAAGCCTAGGATGATCCTAGCTGGAACAGGGGCTTGCGAGAAAACACTGTGGTTCGAAAACAATGATTTACCCGGTATAATGGGTGCGGGTGGAGCCCAGACGCTAATGAACGAGTACGGTGTTAGGCCCGGCGATGAAGCATTAGTGATCGGGTCGGGTAATGTGGGATTAATAGTTACTTATCAACTACTACAAGCAGGTGTTAGGGTTAAGGGTTTAGCGGAGATAATGGATCATATTGGGGGATGGTTCGTACATGCTGCTAAGATTAGGAGGCTCGGCGTAGAATTCTACTTTAAACACACGATTATAAAAGCAATGGGTAGTGATCGTGTCGAAAAAGCCGTTATAGCAATGGTGGATGAAAACTATAAGCCAATACCCGGCTCGGAGAAAGTCTTCAATGTAGACCTAGTACTATTAGCAGTTGGATTACAGCCTAACTATTCACTATTCAGCCAGGCAGGAGCAGCTATGAAGTACGTACCAGAACTTGGAGGACTAGTACCGGTTAGGACGCGGTTTATGGAGACGAGCATTCCGGGATTATATGTTGCAGGAGACTCTTCTGGCGTTGAGGAAGCTACTACTGCTTTTATCGAGGGTGAGATTGCTGCGTTGAGTATTGCGCTGGGGCTTGGAGCCGGAAACCGGGGGGTTCTCATAGAGAAGCGTAGGAAACTACTAGACTACCTATGGAAAGAATACCGTCAAAGCCCAGTAGTCTCGAGGGCTAGGCAGGGTAAGTTGAAGGTAACTGTTTCAGAGGAGGAGATGGAGGAGATTAGGAGGGGTGAAGCCTAGGATTGGAGGATTACAGGGGTAGAGGGTATATTACACCGGAGGAACTAGCAGAGAAGGGGTTGCTGCCGAGTATTGAGAGGTTGGAGAAGGGCCCGATAGCTATTGCTGAATGCCCGGAGGAGATACCATGTAATATCTGTAAGAACGCGTGCCCCTTCAACGCTATAAGGATGGATAGGATCTATGATATACCGAGGATCGATCCGGAAAAGTGTATTGGCTGCGGAGTATGCGTACCACAATGCCCCGGATTGGCGATATTCATAGTAGACTTGTCGAAGCCCGGTAAAGCACTGATCACACTGCCCTACGAGTTCCTACCACCCCCGAGGAAGGGGTTGATCGTTAAACTACTCGATAGGACTGGTAGAGTAATCGGTGAGGGGAGGATCGTTAAGGCTTGGAGCTATGATAAAACCTGGGCCGTAACGGTTGAGGCTCCACGGGATAAATACATGGAGGTGAGGGCTATATGGATCCCAGGAAAGTAATCGTTTGCCGATGTGAAAACGTTACACTAGCAGATCTAGAGGAAGCCATTGAGAAGGGATATAGGGATCTGGAGAGCCTTAAAAGATACCTAAGGATCGGTATGGGGCCCTGTCAGGGTATGCACTGCCTATTGTTCACGGCAAAATACCTAGCTAGAAAGCTGGGTAAGAGTGTTGAAGAAGTATACCTACCAAGGAACCGTGTCCCCCTAAACCCGGTTCCTGCAAGGTATTTCATCAGGAGGGATTGGAGGGAGATGACGGGTTGAAGACGGGCCTAGTAATCATCGGGGCCGGGATTATCGGTGTTATGACTGCTTTAAACCTAGTAGAGAAAGGGTATAGGGACATCATGATCGTTGAGAAAAAGTACCCGGGAAGCGGTGGATCATTCCGCTGCGCAACAGGGATCAGAGCAAGCTTTACCAGCCTTGAACACGTAGAGTTGATGAAGAGATCAATACAGCTATGGCCAATATTATCCGAGAAATACAATATACCCTACGCACGGCACGGATACGTATGGTTATTCACTAGGGAGGAGGATCTTGAAATGTTCCGCTGCATCGTAGACTTCCACAATAAGAATGGTGTTCCCACGAGGATTGTATCGCCTGAAGAGATCGCAGAGCTGGTGCCTACGATCAAGACCGATCAACTAGTCGGAGGAGTATATGATCCGCTGGCCGGTAAGGCTAGCTGTTTCAAAGCCCTCCTAAACCCACTAGCATATATAATCCGCAAAGGCGTTAAACTCGTCGAGTCTACGACGGTTTATAAAGTATTGATCGAATCAGGCAGGGCCCGCGGGGTACTTACGGATAAAGGAGTTATCGAGGCTGATAAAGTACTAGTAGCGGCAGGGTATGGGTCGAAGGAGATCCTGCGGGAAAGCATTGGTGTAGACTTTGGGCTCCGGAATATTCCTAAGCATGCATTGATAACCGAGGGGTATCAGAGGGTTTTCAAGCCCCTGCTAATCGACTGGGAGACTTCAAGCTATATCGTACAAGTACTACACGGTGGATTCCTAATAGGTTCAAGCCTCCCGGAGGAGCCGGATAAGCCTCCGAGGAGTAGGCTCGAGTACCCGGTTAAAGCAGTTAATGTTTGGATCAGGTATTTCCCATGGCTAGCCTATACGAACATTATGAGGTACTGGACAGGCTACTACGTTATGACGCCGGACCACCACCCATTAATAGGCCCGTTGAGCACGGTGGAAAACCTATACATTGCAACAGGTTTCAGCGGGCATGGATTCATGATGTCCCCAGCAGTCGGGGAGGTAATGGCTGATTATATACTAGGGGAGAAGCCCGGTATTCCCTACGTCGAACACCTGCTGCCGGATAGGATTATTAAGGGCCGCCTTGTGAAGGAGATCGCGGTGTTCGGCTAGTCTTTCTTCCCTCTACTAAACCATTTAAAGAATATATAGGAGGCAGCTAAGCCTGCATAGATTAATAATACGAGGCTTAACCCGCTAGCCTCCGGTATTGGGGGCGGTGGGTTAACCGTAATATTCCCAACAACCCCTTCAACTATTGTTTCCTCGCCGGGTGGGATCCTCCAGGAACCTATTGAAACAGTAGCATTCTCCACGTAGACCTCCCACTCCGTAGAGATGTTCAACAATAAACCCGATCCACTGACCCCGAGGCCCGGGAAATCCCTTCTCCTAAGTGATATATTGATATATGCATCCCCAGACTCTACGCTTGAATCATTGAATAAAACACCGAGATCGCCCAATGTATAGTTTACTTGCCCCGGCGCTATTGTTAGTTTCAAGGTTATATTTAGCTCCTCTACATTGATCATACCTGAGGCGTTTATCACTAGCTTGTTTCCATCAACATATACTCCCAGCTTCTCTATGTATGGGTCTACCCTCCTACTATCAAATACCTCACCTAGTAATTCCTCATCACCTGCACCATCCTCGTATCCTAGAGCCCAGAAGCCGTAGCCGGCGTATCCATGAATTAGTGCATAGTCGATCTTCATTGCTAGACTAGTAGCATTATCATACCACACCTGTCTACAAGTAGAGTCATCAATATAGGTTATATATGGTACGTGCCCATTTGGATCCCATTTTACACCGTACTGTTCATAGTTGTTCTTAATCGTTGAGTATTTCAACGCCGTCCCCGTACCTGTTGTATCACTATACGGATCACATGTTTCTGCCGGCCAGTCGTAGCCGTAAAGCGGTAGTCCCAGTATGATCTTATCCTTAGGGTAGTAGTCGTCCAGGATCGCTAATCCATCCTCAACGCTGAACTCAAGGGGGCTCTCGAGCGGTGAAACCGGCCCCGTTTGAGGCGCTGTAGACCAGTGGAAGTCGTAGCCCATCATGAAAACATAGTCCACTACTCCTCCAAGCCTTGAATCCCTATAAACCGTCGGAACACCGCCCGATACATCTATTGAAACGTTGAGGCCATTATCCTTCAAGCCCTGGATCAATGCTAATAGTAGATCAGAGTTATCCTGCCCGGTTAAACTATTAGTATCTCTCATATTCTCAAAGTCAATATTCACTTCTCTAAAACCATACTTTTCAGCGAGATCCACGGCTTGGCTTATAAGCGTCGACCGGTGATAGGCTAGTATTTCATCAATACTATCCGGGTCGAAACAAGTCAATGCAACACCTAACAAGCAACCCCCGCACGAATCATTAACCCTAGTGATCTCCGAATAATAGTTGTCAATATTCCCGGTATCAATTGATCCATCACTATTAACCGGTGCATCAAAGAAAATAATCCTGTCAACATCGAAGCCCGGCTCATAGCCACTAATAGTCCAATAAGGAAGGAAAGCAATAACGTAATGTTTAACAATACTCTGACCACTAGCCGTTACCCAAGTCTGTAATTTCTGCTCAATACTTATAGCCGATGTAGCTAGAACAACTATCAGTATTATTATAAGTAAGCTGCGCCCCAACTTGCACCCCGTACTTATTAACCCGAGGTTTTTACTGTATCTGCTTCTCTTATATTATTACAGTTAAAGAAGTATTGTTATATATGGAGTGTGTATTCTTAGCTACATATAGATTATTGGATTGATTGAATAATAGCTATTATTACTGGTGTTATGCCTGCTGAGATGTTCGCAATACTGTTCACTAATGCTATACCGTGCTCCGGCCTGCTAGTCATCCTCGAAGCATATCCTCTAACTATTGGCCTCAGTATTCTCACTCCTATTATTATCGATGCAATCATCGCGAAGTATAAGGCCGGGCTACTCGTTGCAATTGGTAGTAGGATTATTGAAGATGTAAACAGTGTACCGGTTAGGAAAACTATTCTCGAGTAACCTCTACCCTCGGATAAATAGCTGAATACTAGTGATAATGCTAAGCCGGTGTAGCCTGCTAGGCTCCAGTAGTATCTTAGCAGTGCTTCACTGTAACCCGTTGTTATCTTTGCTAGGCTGAAGAGGTAGTCTCTGAGCAGCCCGTTAACCCCGCCCATTAATAATAGTATTGGTATTAGCCAACTAATCCTGCCAGCTTCTCGGAAAGCTTCTACTAGGCTGGGCTTAGCGGCTGGATCGCCGGGTCTAAAAGGTGTAGTTTTCGGGGCTAGGGGTATGAATACTAGGGAGTAGGCTGCAACGATGAATAATCCTAGGGGGACTAGGTATCCCGGGCCAAGGCATGATATTATCAGGGAGCCCAACTGTACTCCGAGGTAGCCGGATATGGAGCCTAGGATGAAGTATATGCTGAGCCACCTACTCCTCCATCCTGGGGCTACGCTGTCAACGATAAGGCTCTGCATTAGGGGCCAGTAGAGGCCGGATACGAATCCTTCTAGAACCTTTATAATGGGGTAGATGAGTGGTGGGAGCAGTATGTATAGGAGATATGTTAGAGCTATTAATAGAATGCTTAGGGAGCCGATGAATCTAACGCTGTAGCGGATCATTAATGTAGAGTGTATTAGTGATGAGAAGCTGCGGGCTAGGAAGAAGCCTAGTGTTAGGAGGGATACTCCTATAAGGCCCGTATACTTTAACGCTACAAGGCTTATATGGGGGGATACGAAGCCTATAGCTATCATTAACACTGCTGCACTGATCATTGAAGCTGCAAAGCCGCGTAGATCCCTGATCGAATCCTTAATAGTCAACCCTTCGAGGCCTCGCTAGAAATGTAATAATCGAGTCAAATACAAAAACCTATCTATGAGACCATTATCTTTTATCCCTGCTCATAAACTCCTCGATTATATCGACTAGTTGATCCATAGTCTTGGCTCCCTCAATCCTTTCTTCCCTAATAATCCTGCCATTCTCAACGTAGAGTAGGAGGGTTGTCGGTGATGCATGTATTTTGTATTTCTCGAAGCTCTTCCTAGCTGCTTCAGACTTACACTTCTGCGCGAACCAATCGCAAAGTACTATGACAAAATAAGTATTCTCGTACTTCCTGCCGAATAGTTTTATGAATGTATACCATGATAAATCATAGATCCTGCAGGCGGGGCATAAAGTATTGTCGAAGTATACTATGTAGTATCCATCGCTCCATGGCTGGAAGGCTTCACCATCCCTACGGATCAATACCCACTTATCCCTATCTTGATCATAAACATATATTCCATGAGGAGTGTCAATACCCACAATATCCAGCTCGATCTTCCTCCTAGACTTTGTCCCCATTAGCAGCTCTTTGGCTTTCTCAGCTAAGATCTTCTTCAATTCATTCATTGTGGGCACCTTTATGCAGTCTTTATACATTTACATGTTCCTATAACTACTATGTAATCTTCAAATCTTCTATGCCTAAGGTAGTCGATGAATTCGCTGTATTTATCGGTGGGGACTAGATACGTTCCCGGGCACAGTATCTTCCCACCCAGCTTCTCCACGATACCCTTACTCCTGTACTTCTTCCCATTAATTATTACTGTATTTCCAACAATTATCTTTGACAATTTGTTTCGTAGTTTCCTACTTACGTTACCGGTAACTTTGACTATAAGGTACGGATCCGTATACATGCTTCATCCCCATAGAGACTATATGCATCGACGTGCATAAAAACGTGATGTGACAAGCTATAATAAAATGTAGGGCCTTCACTTATTATCGATCCTAACCGGTAGCTTCCTTTTCAACCCACTATATGATAACCCGAAAAACAAGCCAGAAGCGGCTATTAGGATGGAACTTATAATTGAAGATATGTTGTAAATAGGGATAGCTATGCCGATCGACACTATCCCCGCGATCCCCATTATTATGCCTGCTACAATGTTCTCCCTAGGAGTCTTAAGAGAAACCCTATATCCATGAGGATCAACTAATTTACCGCAGTGCGGACACTTGAAGTAGTCTATTCTAGAGCCACAAATAGGGCATACTCCTACTCCGACGGGGAGGGAATGATTATTCCTGCATTTAACAATATGAAGGGAGAGGTCTCCGCCACACCATGGACACTTAAACCCCCCATGTACGTAACGGTAAGCATTTAATAGTACCATTCTAACAATCCTAGGCTCACCCCTTACGAGGAGGGAAAGATTAGGCTTGAGCCTAACGGCACCTGTATAACCCTCCGGTGTTTCCGTTCCTAGAATAACGTATCCTTCTTCTTTTCTTGGAACGTATTTATCTGAACTAGTTATCATATCGATCGCTAACGCGGCTAATTCCTCAGCCTTTTCCTGGTCGAGGTTTGAGCTCCAATAGATGGGGAACCCCTCTAAAACTATAACGTACTCCTTGACGCCGTCAATACTGGATAAATAATAATTGATCATCTTAATAGGGTCATCATGCATTCTCGCGGAGTCTTCCATGCATGATCACCATCGATAATAATGTATTCTCACATTATACAGTATTTAAACATGCCTGAAGTAATAAAGTAGCAGGATAAAAGAAGAATATAAAAAATAACGTGATTATCAGCTCGGGTTAATAATGCTTCATTATTACCTTACTATAACTTTAATCACTAGCGGCTCATCAGGTGATTTCATTGGTTCAACTTGTATTCTTACATTAGCTTTATCGTTTTGCTTTCTCAACGCTTTCCTTACAATGTATGCTGCAATAAACGCCTCCGGTGATAATGTAAACTTTATACCTTTCTTGTGCAGTAGAAGTGCTACTGGTTTGAACACGCTATCGTAAACCTTAATTACGTAGGTACTTCCCGAGGCTAAAGCCTCTTTAGGAACCTCTACTTCCACCTTATCACTTATACCCATTAATTTGAACACTTTTGGTATATCGTTTTTTAAATCTCCAACTTCTCCCAGCTCTATGCCTAGATCCTTAAGCATTTCATCAGCTATTTTCGTTACATCACGAAGAATCAGCTGCGTTAGCGCAGCAGACCCTGAACCCAGTGCTTTAGACAGTGCTAACTGATACATAGCTACGATCGCGTTGATAGTTCCAGTAGGAATTTCCCTCTTATCCGACAAGTCAAATCTTCCCTCACTAGCCATGATAATCCACCGGGTATCCCCCTATTTAGAGGGATGCCCTTATCCTAGGTAGTTGCTTCTTCAATTCATACCTAAGCCTTCCCAGCACTGCTCCACGCTCAGCTATTAAAGCGACAACGTGCTCGCCAAGATCCGATATCAGCGTTATCGATCCCGAGAACTCCAACGTAACGATCTCGGGTTTTCCTAGCTCTAGCTCCTTCCCAAACGCCTCGATCGAACCCATTGCCGCGGTCAACATAGCCGCTAATGCCTCCTCATCGAAAGCACCAGTTGCAGTTACACTATCAATAGTGAAGCCCTCCTTACTAATAACGAAGACTCCCTGTACATGAGGTATACGGGAGAGATCAGTTAATACACGCTTAAGAGGAGTAACACCTGCCATATGTTTCACCAAAAGGCGATGAATTAGTCACTATAATATGGATCTATATATAATATACTTAGGCGCGATTTATTAATCTTTCTAGGAGTTTCCCGTAAAATTTACCCTTGCCTTAATTCATATACAAAAATCCTAACCTTCTTAACTCCGCTACCATGTTTTGAGATTATATCTTCGATAATCTTTTCGATTTCGCTATACGATTTAATCTTATATCTATTACTCGTAATATTGGAGAACACTGTGAATCCTACCCTATTATCATATTGTCTAGTCATCCAAATACTCGTAGAGTTTATTTTTATTATTACGACTACGGGGTTCTTCTCCATGAGGATTTGATATATGGTATCAAGCAGTTTTTGAACATTAGTTTCTATTAAATGGTAATCTCTCCTCAATAAAATACTAGCCCTATAAGTAACGTCTCCAAGCTGTTCTGAAAGCTCCCGGCTGTAAATAAGATGATTATGCTTTATTTCCTGTTGTAGATTAACGGGTTCGCTAATAGATTTGCGATGATTCAATCGCTTCTCTATTTCGCTAGAAAGCGTAGCGAGTTTTAATCGGAGAATAAACTTCTCCGGTTTTTCACCTAGTACCTGGAACTGTCTCAGCAGCATTTCCCAATCAATCCTATACTCTTCATGATCCAACTTGTATATCTCGATGAAGCCATACTGGCTTTTTAGGATACCATCCAGGAGTCCCGGATAATTACTGACAGGTTTATCATCTTTTAGAAAAATAACATTGACACTGTCATTAGTTAAGTATCCAAGAATAGAAGCATTATAGTCGTAAGGGTAATGATAAAAACGAAGTACTATTCCTTTATTGTTAAAAATAAAATCTATCATATCCTGGTATAGTCTCAAAAGATCCAGATTAGAACGGTACTCGTTCAATCTATGAAATCGGCCTGCTAAACCAGTTATCATGATACTCGCCTCACCCTGGAAATATTAGTGTATCAGATTGGTCATTATATTCTATTTTTGCAACACTATTTAGATTTCTTCAACTTTGATCCTTCACGTGATCGTTGATCCAAATTTTAGATCAAAGATCATATATCATTATCATATATTACTGTTCCATCAAAATCAACTCTCTGCATAGATTCTCTCCAAAGAAGATGTATGCCATCATTAAAGTTATGAATTTCATTATGCAAAATATGTGTGTTTTTGATCT
>JALWZC010000121.1 GCA_027002875.1 Desulfurococcales archaeon | reverse complement strand
GGATTACAAACGCCGATCATTAGGGCTGTTTACGACAAAAAGATTATTGAATCATTAAAAGATATTATTAGAGAAAATGATCTAGAACTATTACATGTAAATATTCTCAACCCCCGATACGTTAATCCATTAATAAAAATTAGGAAAGATACCAGTGTACCAATAGTTCTCACAATGCATTCGTGGTATTATCTATGCCCCACTGGCTGGAAAATAAAGCACCCGGAAATGATGATGTGCAGGGTTAAAGCTCCAAGTATGTCATGCTTTAAATGTATTAACAGTATGCACGAAACATACGGTTTAAGCTATACTAGTTTAACCAAGGGATTATTCCAAGTATTTATGCTTCAAAGACTGGCCAAAGCATCTGACGCATTAATATCGCCCTCGAAAACATTCAGGAAACATGTAGCCGAAGAATTAGGTATTACGCCATACTATATTCCTAACCCTATAAACCCTGAAATCCTAAGTAAGTATACTACAGGAGGAAAAGTCCGGGCTAGTAAAGGTTATGTTTTATTTATTGGGAGACTGGAATACGAGAAGGGAGCCCATTTATTACCTATAATTGCAGAGAAGATCAAGCCTATCGAGATACATGTTGCAGGTAAAGGCAGGCTTGAAAACTACTTGAAAGAAAAAAGTAGGAAAATTAACAATTTAATATTTCACGGCTATGTTGATGAGATTACTAAGGAGAAACTGTACAGTTATTCTTCAGTCGTAATAGTTCCTTCTATATGGATGGAGATGTTTGGGTTCGTCGTAGTCGAGGCTTTTCTCTATAGAAAACCAGTAGTAGCTTTTGAAGGACTTGGCGGGCCTTCAGAGCTCATCGAGGAATCTAATGGAGGAGTGCTGGTTAAACCCTATGATTTAGCTTCTTTTATAAAAGCTATAAAGGAGCTGGTTATCAATGAAAAGAAGGCGCTCAATAAGGGTTTAAATGGGTATAAATGGATTTTAGATAATTTAAACCCGGCTAAGATAGGGGAGAAAATAGAGAGAGTATACACGTCTATAGTGAAACTTGTTTAAGAGCTCTTAATGGTGGCTAGTAAGTTGAGAAAAGCAGTAGTAGTCACTATGCCTTTAAAGAATTTACCTGCTGGTGCTTTCATACGTTCATCAAAAGTTTTACCGTATCTAACCAAATACTTTAACCGGAAAAGGTATAAATTGTACGTTTACATCCCATATACTTTAATCCTAAAACAAACGGGTTATTGCAAAAGCAGAAATAATGATTTAATCATTAAAGAACTAAGCTTAATTAGCGAGAAATATAGGAGTAATTCTAGAATTATAACAAACTTACTTGCTAGTAAACAATTTTGCAATCGAAAACATTCAAATAATTTCAGAGTTTTAAACACTTTATCATCTATATATATAAGCTTCGTAAGACGTATAGAAGAAGAAATTGCAAAAATTTTCATTGATCAAATAGGGAGAGACGTTTCATTCATTTATTCGATGCATGAAAACATCGAGGCCTTAATAGCCTACGATGTACTCCTATCATTAATTCAGCGAAACGTAAAGGGGGCTCTAATGCTACAATCGGTTCTAAATGAATCATTTAATCTATCATCGCCTATAGGATTATATAAATCCGCAAATTCATCGTATTTAATTAGAAAATCTATTAAGATCATAGAGGAAACTATTGATAATCACTACACCCGCTTACTGCTTGGGATATCGCCCGTAGTTTTTACCCCTACAAGAGTGTATAACCTTAAACATAAGGGGGTCCATCTAGGAGTAGTTGATCCAGGTAATGCCGTGGATAATGGAATAGCTTGTATAGAGAAGCCTAGTAGGAGAAAACCATATGTTGTATATTTTGGTAGGCTTTCTATCGAGAAGGGATTAAAAGATATTCTTGAGGCTTGGAAAATAATTCAACAGGAAGTTAGGGATTCAAAACTGTATTTAATAGGTGATTTTGCTTCTCGAAGTCTCTACTCCTTATTCAAAAAGTATATTATAGAGAACAATCTAAAGAACATTTACTATCTCGGAAAAATACCGCATGGGGATAAACTTTGGAGGATTCTTACGAGAATGAAAGTATTAATTTATCCGAGCTATACTGATACTTTCTCGCTAACGATCTTAGAAGCCGTATTTCTGGGTTTAAGCGTTGTTGCCTATAAGATACCAGTTGTCGAAACACTATATAGTCATTTACCTGTTGTTAAAACTGTGAAAATTGGTAATGTTGAAGAATTAGCAAATGGAATTATTGATTTCTTAGCAATGAATGATAGAGAATTTAATATGCTTTTTGAGAACGTTGTTGTTAAAAACTTTCTTGAAAAGTATTCTTCGTGGAGTAATGTTGCAAGAGCTGAATATAGGCTTTTAGCTAGGTATTTAGATGGATAGAGTTGGCGGATTATGAGGATACTTGTTTTAATACCGATGTATAATGAAGCAGAGAATATTGGGAGAGTTCTTAAGAGCATTATTAGTCAGACGCTTAAACCCTCAATGATCATTATTGGAGATAATGATTCAACTGATAATAGTGTTGAAATAGCGAAGGAAGTTCTAGAAGATAGCGGGATAAGTTATAGAATATTAAAGGTTAGGAGATACCCGGAATTACAGAAGTTAAATATTAACAATGTACTGTATTATCTTGATCGCTTCGTCAAGTCATCTTTTAATCCAAAGCTTGTAGATTTTATATCAATTATTGAATCAGATATAGTTCTTGAAAGAGGCTATTTCGAGAAAACTACGGCTGTTTTAAGAGGTGCTGGTGAAAGGGCGTGTATTTCTGCTGGAAGACTAGAACCCCTAGGTTTTCCGAATGACCCCTTTCCCCTTCCCGTTAATAAGAACCTATGGGGCTCGAATCGGGTTTATACATATAAGTGTTGGCGCTTGCTAAATGACTTAATAGATATTAGGCTGCTTCCACTATGGGATACTGATCATGTTGTCTTAGCCTATCTTTTAGGGATGGAAATTCTAAGAGTAGAAAACGCTAGATCTTTCAGCCTCAGGGGGATTAACAAGTTCACAGGAAAACCACGGGGGATTGCCGATGGACTCCACGGGTTACCTTTCTGGTGGATTATTTTTAAGGCATTACAGAGAATGGATCCGGGCTATTTAAACGGTTATATATTATCACATAAATTTATTAAGAAAAACTTAATGGTTAAGCAGAGTAAGGTATTAGAGTATATCAGGTCTACGTATCGACAGGGCGCGTATAGAGTTC
>JALWZC010000120.1 GCA_027002875.1 Desulfurococcales archaeon | reverse complement strand
ATTTATGTATTCTAAGATGTTAGAGTGAAAGTATTATATAGTAGTTTAGGACGTGTTAGCCTATGAAGGCTTATATATATGTTGTGTTTCTCGTATTATTCCTGCCTGCCAGTATTGCAGGTTCTATTAAATTGACTGGTAACCATGTAGTCTGGCCTACTTATAAGTTTGATTTACAGCGTACTGGATACTATGATATAAACATGATTAACCCCCCGAAGACCAGAGGCTTGCTCGATGTTTCCGTTACTTGGAGGACTAGGGCTGATCTTTGTATTGCTTCCAGCCCCGCGGTGGGGGATTTGAACGGTGACGGGATCGATGAGGTAGTGTATAATAGCTGCGACGGATACCTATACATCGTGGAGTCGAATAATGGAACGATCCTCCACAAGGTTATCACTGGCGGCGAATTCGCTAGTCCAACACTGGTGGATATTGATGGAGACGGGCTGCCGGAAGTTTTAACGGATGGTGGGAGCGGATCGTTGATGGCTATCGATGGGGATGGGAGTATTATATGGGTTATTAGGGATAGGATGTTCTCCGGCTCACCGGGGATCGGGGATTTCAACGGTGATGGTAGGCTTGATGTTGCTATGGGTAGTAGTGATGGATACCTATACATCGTGGATGCAGCTAATGGATCAATTATTACCCGGTTAAAACTGGGGAATGGGGAGTCTTCAACGCCGAGCATAGCTGATATAGACGGCGATGGACTACCGGAGATCGTGATTACCGAGTCGAGTAATCTACACATAATAGACTACATGGCCGGGAAGGGGTTTATAGACCACATAGTCCAACTCGAGGGTTTACTAGTATCACCACCCCCAATCTACGACTTATACGGGGACGGCGTCTTAGATGCAGTAGTGAATAACCGGGATGGGAGAGTCTTCGTTGTAAACCTAGTGAACGGATCAATAATGGCGGAGGCTCAGCTACCCGGCGTAACTGATTCAGCATCACCGGCCTCGATAGGAGATGTTGATGGAGACGGTGTAGCCGATATCGTGATCGCAACTATGCAGGGTTTATTCACATTAGACCAGCACTTAAACATCAAGTACTCCTACCCCCAGATCCAAGTTTATACTTCATCACCAATTATAACTGATATCGATCTAGATGGTGAGAACGAGGTAATAATAGGGCTTGAATCAGGCGACGCGATGATTATTAACGCCTCCGATCCAAGGGGGTTCCCATACATGATCGAGTGGGACTACCAGACAAACGGCCCAGTAATGGGCTCGGCAGCGATAGCAGATGTTGATGGAGACCACTTGCCGGAAATATTTATTGGGAGCCGAGACTACTACATGTACCGCTTCGATCCAAAATACATAATCGTAAACAATACATCTACAACAATAACCACTAGTACAAGGGTATCGACTGCTATGACAAGCCGGGCAGGAACAACAACTATGCAATCTCCTACAACTAATTTGGCGACAACCGAGACCTTTACGACGACAAACATAAGTCATGAAATAAACATACCGACGACAAAGCCAGTGGAGACGCCTAGGATCAATGTCGGGTTAATAGTTGCGGCACTAATAGCGGCGGGATTTGTTATTGGGCTTACACATTATTTTACCCGGCAATAACAATTATTAATAAATGAGGTGCATTACCAAATTGGATGTCGGGCTCGGATCCAGTTTTGCAGGCTTAGTATCCTTGATCCTGATTATTCTAAACATTCTGCTAAGCTTCAAAGCCGGCAGAAACTATGCTAGGCTAAGCCATGATGCCGCATTATTGAAGAGGAGGATCGGCAAAGGCCTAGGAAGCTACGCATATATCCCGTTCTACTTAATGCTCTTATTTATAATATTTATAAACATAGCCTATATGCTCTTCGTCAAAGCCTTTACTACAATGCTTAAAGTATTCCTAAACACTTTCTTCGGATTAGCCCTAGACCCCTATACACAGGTAATCGTCGCGATCATAGTGATTCTTTCATCATATTACTACTACCGCAACAAGTACAAGTACGTGGACAAGCCATTGACGAGGCAGGCGAGAATGATGCTAATGGCTCTGGAAAAACCTAGGAATAGGCTCGAGGAGCTTAGGAAGAAATACTCACCAATATAGCATTGGCCACTAGTGATTATTAAACCATATATCCATGACCACTCCAGAAATATTAACCGGTGAAGAATCATGGCGGAGAAGAGCTGTGATATCCGGGAAGTATTCGAAGGATTAACGAACATGTTGATCAAGCTGAAGGAGCCGATGAAGGAGCTAATAGACTACGTTAAAGCAGAGACTAGCGGGGAGAAGATGGGGGCTGAAGTAGCAGCCTTCTACAAAAACCTAATAGATAAGGGAGTACCAGAAAACCTAGCAAGGGAAATGACTAGAGAATACCTCGAGAAAAGACTGGAACTATTCAAATCAATAGTACAAGGCGTAGGAAAACTAAACATACCATCCGGAAAAGGAATGGTACCGGGAATAGTGATCGAGCAAGACCTTAAGAGGGAGAAAGAAGGAAAGAAAGAGTAACGAATAAGAGACAAAAACCCTTTAAACCAAACTCTTTTTCCCTCCATAAACACCCCCACCGTAAAAGTCTAGATCACAATAAACCCTCCCCTAACATATGGGGCTTGGACGCTTTGAGCAGCGAACATGGTTTAGAGGAGAGGCTGAAGAGGGTTGAAGAATTATTAACACTTGTATTGGAGAGGCTGGAGAAGATCGAGGAGCTGGTCAGCGGGGGGTTGGGGGAGGAAGTCTACACTGCTACGCGCCTAGTAGCAGCTTACTCCCTACCAGTAATCGAAGCCCTTAAAGCTTCCCGCCGCTTACTGGAAGCAACCCGGCAGGCTAGGCTACAGCTAGACGAGATCTCCCGTGTCATCCTCGAAGTACTCAGCGACTGTAAGCCTAAGACTTTATCGGAGATCACACGCCTCGTAAGACAAACCCGTGGAAAAGCATCGAGGAGAATAATAAGGAAAAGAATAAACAAACTAGCCCAGATCGGTATAATAAAAGACGCTGGAACCTCGAACAGACACCAATACCAATTAACAACCTGTAGATAATAGACAAACACAGTTAAAGACGAAAAACCCTAAGTAGTTTCGCTACTAACCTCCTAATTTAGTAACCTAATCGAATTTAGTAATAAGTAGTTGTAGTTTATATCTACCCATTAGTCGTTAAGCATGATGGTTCTCGTGCTATATGTTTTATCATTCTCAATTCTACATGTTTTTCATCGCTTTTGATCCTTATTTCTAGGATTTCACCATTCCTATCTAGTTTTAACTCGATATTGGGGATTCTATTATGTAGTATGCGTCCTCCCTCCCCCTACCAGTATAGTATAATTCATGGACCCATTTCATCCATTTCTTCTTCAATCTTGCTCCGCCTTTCTAGTTTTTGTTTGCCTATTAGCCCCTAATTATTAGCGCTTCTAATACTGCTTTAAATACTTTTAAGAGTACCTCTGATAGTTCCCCAGTGTGTTTTAGCCTTGTTTTTCTTATGAGGTTGTTGCTTACTACTAGTATTGATAATGCCTTGTATCTTCTGAGTTTTGATAGTGCGTATAGTATTGCTGTCTCCATGTCTACTCCGATGAATCCATAACTTGCTAGCTCTTCGGTAATATTCGTTTCAGCGTGGAAAGCGTCGCTGCTGAATACTGGGCCTATATGAGTTTTCAGCCCGGCCCTCACTAGTATCTTCTTGGTTTTTACTAGTAGTTCCGGATCCGGCGTCATTGGGGGTATTATGTCTCCAAAATACATCCTCGATCCACAGCCATATACCATTGTCGAGGCTGAATCTGCGATTATTACTTCTCCCTCATTAACATCTTCCCTAAGGCTACCAGCAGTACCGATCCTCACAATTACTTCCCCTCCTAGAGCGCGTAGTTCTTCGAATATTATGGAAGCCATCGGGCAGCCGATCCCGTGGCTTGCAAGTGTGATGCATTCCCCCTTATACTGGCCATTGACTACTAGTATCCCCCTCATGTTATAGGTTATCATAGGCTCCTCGAGTGTATTCATGAAAAGTCTAACCCTGTCTGGATCACCCATAGTTATGACTTTACTACAAACCCTTTCAACACCACGTAGCAGCTGGGGCTCGATCAAGACGATCATTCACCATTAATGAATGAGTACACGTTATTAATTCACAATAAGCGTAGTATTAGAGTGTGGTGGAAGCCTCTTGAAAGCCCTCGTCCTACATGGTCCAAGGGATCTTAGGCTTGAAGAAGTAGAAGAACCTGTTCCAAGCGGTGAATGGGTTAGGATTAGGGTTAAGCGTGTAGGTATTTGTGGTACTGATAAAGCCTTCTATAAGGGAACGTATAAGCCCTTGAAACTACCGATTATACCCGGCCACGAGATTAGTGGAGTAGTAGATATGGTCGGCGAGGAAGCCCCGAGGGAATTGCTCGGGCATAGGGTTACAACGGAGATAAACGTTAACTGCCGGAAGTGCTGGTATTGCCGCCACGGCATGCCTACCCACTGCCCCTACCGTGAAACAATCGGTATCAGCAGGGATGGGGGTATGGCTGAATACGTCTTGACGAGGACTGATCTAGTGCATGTCGTAGACGATCTCGATGATAAAACCGCGGCTTTCATCGAACCATTAGCAGCGGTTATCGAGATGACTGAGATGCACCCGGTTAAGCCTTTCTCAAACATCGCCGTCCTGGGAATAGGCCCGATCGGCCTGCTCGCCGTAGCCTACATGAAACTGTTCAACCCGGAGAAGCTAATAGCGGTTTCAAGGCCCGGATCACCGAAGGCTAGATACGCTTACATGATGGGGGCCGACGAGGTTTTAAGCGTTGATGAAGCCCTCGAATACGCCGCCAGGAATACTCCGGAGGGCCAGGGATTCGACTACGTCGTCGAAGCAACCGGCAGCCCTGCAGGGCTGGATACAGCGATAAAACTAGCCCGTCCAAGGGGAGTAGTACTTGCTAAATCTACTCATGGAGCCCCAGTATCCTTCAACTACACTCTCGCAGTTGTAAAGGAAGTACAGATCTCTACTAGTAGGTGCGGCCCCTTCGAGAAAGCTATAAGCCTCCTCCGTAGGAAACTCGTACGCGTAGATAAACTAGTAACAGCTGAGTACAGTATTGATAGAGGGGTTGAAGCATTCGAGAAAAGCTTTGATCGAAGCATGGTTAAAGTTCAAATAACCCCTTGACCAACCTCCTTTCCAACACTTATATTTCTTGAAACCATAATTATCTTTTCATTAGCAACAACGATCTCCTTATACAAGTTGATGCATAGGATCAATATTATGACCCATAAAACAAGGACTGCAAGGCCAGTATATACTACTAGGTAGAAGTTATGGGATATGAAGATGAATAATAGCAGGATTATCCAGGTGATCATCGATACATAGTAGACGGCCCCAGTGATTAAAGCCTTCCTGAAGCCGTAAATCCTCCTAATTAGTAAGTAGAAGCTCAGCAGTGAGCCTGCAAATAATAGTGTTGATAAAATAATTAATCCTGCTAGAATAGCGTATAGTGAGGCGTATAGTGATAATTCCCTTACGTAGATCCAGGACTCGATTACCATATATGGTAATAGTATAGAGGCCGGATAGGATAATACTAGGGCGGTAATTGCTGAAGCAGCTGTTAGTAATGGTAGTTTATGGATAATCCCATAGTTCTTCTTTACAGCTCCGATATTTATAATTTCGTTAAACCCTCTCTTCTCCTCTGGGCTCCTGTTGAGGATCCATCTAATCGTTTTCTTGAAGTATTTTACTAGTTTATACGTGTAGTAAAGATGGGCTGATATGAATAGTGTCGCGATAGCCGCATATGTTAAAGCTACTGATCCTATTCCATAGACAAGCTCGTGTAGGAGAACTCTACTCTCAGATAGGAGGTATGAGCCAATAGTTGTCGCATACCAGATGTACGCGTAGATATATACGGCTAGATAGAGGATTGTTAAGAGTATGAATGCAACACCGGTTACTAGATAGTGTTTTTTCAGATACTTGTTAAACAGTATGATATCAATGTATTCTCTAAGAGGCATATTGCTTCTCCACTTAGAATTTTCGTATGGCGTGGTTTTTATATAAAACCCGATCTTTACTCTTTAATGTATGGCTTGCCGAGTGCTCGAGGCATTTTAACCCTCTTCATGATCAATACTACTACGACGAGTGTTGTTAGGTAGGGTATTGTTAGGAATAGGTAGCTTTCAGCTGTGAATTGGCGCCCCGTCATTTTTTGAAGCATTATCGGGAGGTAGGTTGACGATCCATCTGCGAATCCAAATATAAAGGCTCCAAGTATTGCTAGTAATGGGTTCCAGTTCGCGAAGGCTACATCTGCTAATGCAATAAAGCCTCTACCAGCCGAGATTGTCCTCGAGAAGCTTCCAAGCCAGCCTACACTCATAAACGCTCCTCCGATACCCGCTAGTCCGGCACCAATTATTGTCGCGTACAGCCTTGTGCGGAAAACGTTTACGCCCATAGACTCCGCAGCCCGGGGGTCTTCTCCGCATGCTTTAAGCTTTAACCCCCAGGGTGTTTTCTCGAGGAACCACCACGCTACTACCGCTATTATTAATGACAGTACCATGGTTGGTGGTATCGTAAGGTTGGATTCACCGCCGAATCGGAGAATAATGTTTCCCAGTTTCGGGACTGTTGGGCTGTTCGAGTAGCTTCCCCAGAGGTAGATCATCATTAACACGGAGAAGCCATATGCGAAGCTATTAAATCCTACACCCGCAATAATCTGGTCTCCACGAAGGTAAACGCTTATAACTCCATGGAGTAGCCCAGATGCTAACCCAACTATTAACCCTATAGTCATACCCAGCAGTGGATCACCCGTCATCCACGTAGTAGTTGCAGATGTAAAAGCTGATAATAGGAATATGCCCTCGAGCCCAATGTTTACAACTCCAGACTTCTCAGCTATGATCTCGCCAGTAGCCGCTAGTAGTAGTGGTGTCATTGAGAAGAAAGTATTTGATAATAGGTTCAATATATCCCCGATCATTTCTTACCAAGCCTCCCCACATAGTTCATTAGTAAACGATACGCGTAAGGCATTGATAATGCTATAACGATTATACCCGTAATAGTATCCGTTACATAGGGCGGGGCCCCGGTTAATAACTCGACCCACTGCCCGCCGATTATAAGTCCTGCGAAGAATAATCCGGAGAATATTATGCCGATCGGGTGGTTTCTGCCCAGCAATCCAACGCCTATACCGGTGAATCCTAGGCCGAATAATGTGCTCATAGTCGTATCTATTGAGCCGGTAACTCCTGCAATGATCAGTGTACCGCCGTAACCCGCTAACCCACCGCCTAGGAGCATTGAAGCCATAATAGCTGTTTTAGGATTGAACCCCGCATATACTGCTGATCTAGGGTTTGCCCCCGAAACCCTTATCTTATACCCTATATCCGTATAGTAGAGTATGAAGTATGCGATCAATGCGCCTACAACTGCTAATGTAAATGTTTCACCATAAGAGATCATTTCTGAAACGGGTAGTTGAATGCTTAAATGGCTCTGCTTAGGATTGGGCAGGTATACTAGGATGATATAGATGATCGTGTAATATGCTGTCCAGTTTAGCATTATAGCAGTTATAACCTCATTAATCCCCCTGTAAACCCTTAACGCGGCTATCAGACCTCCCCACAACGCTCCAGCGATAAACCCCGCTATTAACCCAAGCCATACATTATGAGTTACATAGGCTACATATAAGCCTAGTAGTGCACCCATATACAGCTGGCTCTCACCACCAATATTGAACACGCCAGCTAGCAATGGTATTGAGAAAGCTAAACCAGTCATTATTAAGGGTGCAGCCCTAGTACCCAGGTATCCTAGGTCGGAGAAGCCATAGGTTAGCATTATTTCGAAAATATACCATGGATCATAACCGATAAAGTAGAGTATAAGAGCTGCTACTAGGAAGCCCGTTAAAGCAGACAATACTATTTCCAGGGCGCCAAGAAGGTATTGCCTCTTCCTAATCCTAACTTGTTCAAGGAAACCCTTAAACCATGATTCTAAGGCTTCACTCACGTATACCACCCATGATCAACCCGAGTTTTTCAATAGTGAACTCCTCAGGCCTGCCCATTGCTAGGAATCGGCCCTCATATATTACCGCTAGCCGATCGCTAAGCTGGAGTACTTCGTCTAGATCGGTTGATATTAATAGTATTGCTTTACCATTATCCCTCAGCCTCAACAGTGTTTTACGGATAAACTCAGTAGCTGCAACGTCTAGTCCCTGAGTAGGCTCTGCTACGATGAATACGTCGGGCTCCCTAACAATCTCCCTACCAACCATAACCTTCTGCTGGTTTCCGCCGCTAAGGTGTTTTATCGGGGCGTATAGGCTTGGAGCAACAACTTCCAGCTCCCTAATAACCCTACTAGTTATCTCGACAGCCCGATCCCATTTTATCCTCCTAGCCCAGCCCAGTATCCTGTATAGGTTTGTCAACGCAGTATTCTCAACCAGGTTCATATCGGGTATAAGCCCTGTACCCCTCGAGTCAGGTACGTAGGCGAGGCCCTTCATGTATCTCTGATAAGCATTATAGCCTGTAACGTCCTTCCCCCTGAGAATTATCCTACCCTTACTAACCCTCCTTATACCAGCTAATGCTTCAGCGAGCTCCCTCTGCCCATTACCCTGTACTCCAGCAACTCCCAGGATCTCTCCTTTCCGTAGCTGGAAGCTTATACCTTTAACCCTCTCAACCCCTTCTTCATCAATTACATGTATATCCCTAGCCTCTAGGACAACCTCCCCCGGCTTGGCGGGTTTCTTCTCGATCTTAAATACTACTTCTCTCTGCACCATCATCCTAGCAAGAGTCTTCACGTCTACCTTGCTCGTCTCAACCGTTCCAACCAGCTTGCCCTTCCTAAGCACTGTTACCCGATCAGTGATCTCCTTAACCTCTTTCAACTTATGCGTTATAAATATGATCGTTATACCCATATCCCTGAGCTTCCTCAAAGCCTTGAATAGATCCCTAACCTCTATCGGCGTTAACACGCTGGTTGGCTCGTCTAGGATTAGTATCCTTGCATCCCTCAGCAATGCCTTGATAATCTCCACCCTCTGCTGTACACCGATCGGTAGCTCTTCAACTATTTCATCATAAGGGATCCTAAGCCCCGTCTCCTCCGCTATCTTATCAGCTTTACTAATCGCATCGCTGAGCCGTGCCTTCGGGTTAACGCTGAGAAGGCTCAGGTAGAGGTTCTCCTTAACAGTGAATGCTGGTACTAGTGTGAAGTGCTGGTAAACCATGCCTATACCTTCCCTTATAGCGTCCCAAGGACCCCTAAAGGATACTTTTTTGCCGAAAACCCTTATCTCCCCACGGGTAGGCTTGATCTCGCCGTAAAGGATCCTCATAAGGGTAGTCTTACCAGCCCCGTTCTCGCCGAGCAATCCATGAATTTCTCCACGCTTTACGAGGAAATCAACGCCTTTAAGTGCAACTACCCCATCAGGGTAAACCTTGACTATACCACGCATTTCAACAGCATATTCATTACTAGTCAAGACTTACACCAAGTAAAAACAACGTTTAAACCTTGTTAAACACTCCACGATTGATCAATTATGTTAATTGAAATGTAATAATCTTGACTTAGTATTAAAAAAGGATATTGTTCTTATTGGGTTTAATCTTAGACGTGTCCCTTTGCTAGTGCTGCGTTTAGGTTTCCTTGTTGTAGCTGCTGTATGATACTGTTGTATTCGTCTTCTGTTAATGGTGTCTTGAATACTATTTGTCCACTCTTAATCTTCTGCTCTAATTCGTGTACGATGTCCCATACATATGGCTTAATGTATTTCTCCCTCTGCTGTTTAACGATGTTCACTATCTGGTCGGGTGTTAGCTTCGTCTTAGACTGGTTGTATGCTATTTCTGCGAAGTAGCGTACACCGTCTAGATCCCAGATTCCTACACCGTTCTCCTTTAGTCCAAGCGTGTGTATTCCGCCCTTCCATGGGCCTTGTACGGCCATTTTGATCGCTGTGTATACTGCTACATCTACGCGTTTAGCGCCGCTAACCGGTATGTATTTTGGATTATACCATTCCTGGCTAGCGTCCTGCCCGATGGCTAGTGCTTTACCATATCCTTTCTCGTTCCAGTCGATCACTGCGTCGAACATTCCAATATGTGTCAACCCGGCTAGTCCGTAGAGTACCTTGGCTCCCTGCTGTAGTAGCTGCGTAGCTGTCTGGTAGCCCTTCTGCGGGTCTCCGAAGGTTCCAGTGTACTGCCATAGGAAGTTTACCGTCTTGTTAGTCTTCATTTCGAAGTATTTTGCTCCGAAGAGGTATCCTATGTGGAACTTCCATAGTGGCGGTATGCTCATCCCTGCAACTGCTCCGATCGTTGAACCGTTTAACTCGTAAGCCATCCCGCTAGCGATTACTCCGATTAATGCTCCAACCTCCTGCTCTCTGAACAGTATATCTACTTCATTGGGCCGTGTTACCCCGGTTGTCGAGTCTATCAATGCAAACTTCTGATCAGGGTACTGGTCCGCTGTCTTATTCAATGCATCAGTCCATAGGAAACCAATCAGTACTAGTATCTTATACTGCTTACTACTAGCCAACTGTTTAAGCAAGGGGATCATGTCGCTGGTAGACTTAGGCGTTAAATACTTAACCTCAACCCCTAGATCCTTAGCGGCTCTCTGGGCCCCGAGATAAGCCATATCGTTGAAGCTTAAGTCCCCACGGCCGCCAACGTCGAACAGTACTGCTACTTTAACCGGCTGCTTCGTAGTAG
>JALWZC010000119.1 GCA_027002875.1 Desulfurococcales archaeon | reverse complement strand
CTATGGAATAGCATCGCTATTTCCAATCCTTATAACTGTAGCCAAGCCTAAAACATTTCAAGAAGGGCTTTTGTCACTCATTATATATTTTTCTATATCGTTATCTGCTTTGTGGTATTTTTCTGAAAGAGTTGTTAAAAAATAGTAGTGAGAATGTTTTTAGTTGAGTTTATCGATGGATTACGCATTTTTGAGAATGAGCAAATACCAAAATTCATGGTTCTTATACAATACTTATTCCCGATAACTCTCACTGGGCTCTTATTACTACCTATTCTTAATCCAAATAATACATACTATATTAATCCCCTATATACAAAACAAGATCCAATTACATCTACAGCAAACATTTCGTTTATTGCTCTATCTATTTTACTAATCGTAAGCGCTATCATAGTTATGAAAAGTATAGGAAATGAACTACAAAAATTCAAGGAAACTAATATAAATCCCAAAAGCTCTTCAAAAATAGATGGCGGGGCAAAACAGCGGGGTAGGGCAGCCAGGTAGCCCGCGGGAGGAGCCTAGGATAACAACCTAGCTCCCGCGAAGCTCATAAGAGGCTGCCGCCTCTAAGAGACCCCGAGGTCGGTGGTTCAAATCCACCCCCCGCTACTCTGTTGGGGGCCCCGCCACCATTTTTCTTTGTTTTCTCGTCGTTGTGTATATAGCTGCTAGGATTAATGCTGCTCCCAGTATTTGTTTTGGTTGTAGTGTTTCGTGTAGTGTAATGTTTGAGTATATTGCTGCTAGTATTGGTTCTAGGAGGAATATTGTTGCGGTTGTTTCGGGTGGTACTTTCTTCTGGCCGTATGCTTGTAGTGTAATGGCTCCTATGCTGCAGGCTATTGCTAGGTATGTTAGGAGTAGTAGGTTTGTAGGGTTTAAACCATTTATTCTCCGTGGGCCGATTATTAGGGCTATATTGTATAGTAGTGATGGAATAAACATGTAATAAGATAGTATTAGGGGGTTGCAGTATGAGTATTTATCAAACACTATTATCTGCCCAGCCCACATAAAAGCACCGATCAACACTAGTAGATCACCAATACCACTAAGCGAGCCGGGACTAGTTATGAGGTAGAGGCCCGACAAGCCTAGGAGTAGAGAGTAGAAGAGCTCCCTGGGAAAACTACGCGTAGCCAGTGCAGTATAAACGTAAACGAATAAAACATTCAAACCAGTAATAAAAGCCGAATTACTAGCACTAGTAAACCTAGTCCCCCAACCCTGAAACCAGATCCCCAAACCATAAAACAAGCCAGCAAACAAACCCCCACGAAAACAACCCCAGTCAAAACGCCACCCCCTCCCACGATAATACACGACAACATAAGGAGTAAGGAAAACAACCGATAATAAACCCCGAAAACCAGTATAAACATATTCATCAACACTCGAGACAACAACCTTAATAACAGGAAAACTACTCCCCCACAAAACAACCGTCCCAAACAAAGCCAGATAATACCGGAGACAACAACGCCCCAACACAAACCCTCCAAGAACAAGGAGAAAGTGTCAGGACTTAAAGGCTTCCTCACAAATCGGCGAGTACAGCCATCATCATCCACACCATACTTTTAATCAACACCCACTTAAATTAAATACCGGGACAAAAACACTTCAAACCCCCAACACTAACAAGAAACCAGTAAGGGGGGATTAGGAAATGAATCTATTAATGGAGGGTATTTATGCAGCAATCCTCCTCACATGGGTTATAATAGTAGTACACCCCATCACGAGATATACTTACTACTACATGGTTGAGAAAAAGAAGATACCCCATATTAAGGCAGTATATTACAACCGGAAAATAATACACATATTCGCTGGCGGATTAGCGGCGCTCCTAGTACCCTATCTATTCGAAACACCACTATACCCAGCAATCATAGTAGTAATACTAGCAATTGCAACCTATATACCACACCGAAAAGGCGAACTAATGTACTGGTTCCAAACACCCGATAACATGTACGAAGTACACTTCGTGATCATGTGGGGGATCGTAGTAATATCATCATGGTACATATTCAACGGGAACTGGTGGTACGGAGTACTACCAGCAGTATTCATGGCTTTCGGAGACGGAGTAACAGGGATCGTGAGGAACGCATTATACAATAAGAGGACGAAGTCGTGGATAGGCAACCTAGCAATGGCCCTAGTAACAATACCAATAGGATACATAGTACTAGGATGGATAGGCGGGCTAGCGGGACTATTAGCAAGCATTATAGAACACTACGAACTAGCACCATTAATCGATGATAATATAACGGTACCACTAGTAAGCTTCCTAACAATACTAATCGGAGGAATAATATCCTAGAAGGAACCATAGAAATAAAATATCCTTAATTCAGCCGAGCTCAGCGATAACCTCGGCGCGATCACGGAGAATATAGGCTTTACCACCAGTAGGCTTAACAAGCACCGTACCACAGACCTTGCACCGGACTGGATAAGTTGCATGGCTGAATATAATATTCTCAGCATTACAAACCTTACATACAACTTTTAGGAAACGACTACGGGGCTGAGGAATGAGTATTTTACGCTTCTTAACCATCGCTAAATATGCACCTCCACAAGCTCATACTTCTTCATACGGATCCCGCGGGTATGGATAATATAGCCACACTTACGACACTTAAGCTTCAATACAACCTTCTTAGTAACCTTAGCAAACCTCTTCTGCTCAGACTTCCTCTTAGAACCATAACCCTTCTTCTTAGCAGCATACCTACGCTCACCCTCAGCGAGAGACCTACGCTTACCATGCTTATATATCGAAACACTGTGAGGCGTATGAGTACGGCACCGCGGACAATACGTTACTATAACTTTGGGAATCCTCAAACAACACCAGCCCTCCAAAACCACGGTATATACTACATTATCTCTACCATATACTCCTAAAGGAGTAGAAGCTTACACCAAATATTAAATCTTACCATCTCCTATCCTTAACCCCTAAAAAGTAGGCTATATTATTAGTCATCACGTGTAGGAATAGTATAACTAGGAGCGAGTACAGTATGTAGTCGATCCTTCTAAAACCCGGCGATACAAACCAATAATATAAACTAGCCATCAATGCAAAATCAAGCTGATCAAGAACCGGCGCTGGATCACCCCTCCTGATACCAAGCCTCCTCTTAATAAAAGAACCAGCCAAATCGCCTAGAAGCGCGGA
This sequence comes from Desulfurococcales archaeon, assembly GCA_027002875.1. Taxonomy (GTDB): domain Archaea; phylum Thermoproteota; class Thermoprotei_A; order Sulfolobales; family Desulfurococcaceae; genus WAON01. The sequence goes on along the minus strand of JALWZC010000119.1, from coordinate 7,756 downwards.
GACAGCAGCAAAAAGAGAAATAACAAGGAATATGGGGTTAGAAGTATAGAAGTATACAGGGATCGATGATAGCCAACCCATAAACACGCCTATAAAGAAGCCATCCCAAGTCTTACCGGGCCCGAAAACCGGGTATCCATCCCTCCAATATCTACCACCATCAATTAAGTGAGAACCATTAACGAGAACGGGTGATGCATTAGCAACCATTGGAGCCGTATAATATATTAAAAACCACTCGATAAAACTAGACAATACATCCATCCAGCCACTCAACCCCACGATCAACTATTTCAAAATACCACCTATCCCCACTAACAACAGGTTTAACAGGTTCAATAAACCTACCCTTCTCATCCCTACCAAGCCTAAAAACAGCGTCAAACCAGTAATCCATAATATTCATACCACTAGCAGTAACTTCTTCATCAACCCCCTCATAACCAGCCCTAACCTGAGCAGAAGCATAAATAATAGACCCTCTAATACTCTTCAATCTAAGAAAACCAAGGATAAGCCCAAACTTCTCAATAGAAGACTCCTCATAAGCATTAACACGATAAAGAGAATTAACACTATCAATAAACAAGTTATCGATAGGTAAGTAGTAGAGGTTTGAAACAGTAAAATCCAGTAAATCATTAAAACTATAAATATCCAAGAAGTAAACACTACCGGGAAGCCCCTCAAGGCGAGCGATCCTCTCCTGATACAATGACCCCTCAGTACTTATAAACAAACACGATCCATGCTTACAAACACGGTATAAGATAGATAATAACAGGGATGTTTTACCACTAGCAGCCGGGCCGTAGAATAAAGCCATCCTAGAGTTACCCAGTACGCTATCTAGCCCCCTACAACCAGTAATCAAAACCCATAACCACTACAATTATTTTTAATACCAGGTTCAATCCATGAAACATTCAAGGAGTAAACTAGGATTAAAATAAAGCGGTAGCCGAGACGTTCATTATATTATAATCTACGAGATATTTATCATGTAGGGGTAAGGATTCAGTGCCTGCTACCAAGAGGCCCCTAGTACTAGCGATCTATGAGCCTAGATGGTTTATACATGTTATGAACACTCTAAATAATAGACGAATACCCTATAGACACTATTATACACCGAGACAGATACCGCCCTACAGCATCCTATACACAGACTATGAATACTTCGTAGTAGAAGTCGGTAAAACAAGGAGCGACGTAGAAATACACTACGATCCAGAGACGACTTGTAGAGGGCTGGAAGAAGCAATATTAGCAGCATTAAATAAAGACAAGTACAACATGGTGACAATAGGGATAGATCCTGGTCCAAAACCATACTACCTAGTACTAGGAGACGGCCTAGTATTAAAACACGGGAGAATGAGGAGAGATAAAATAGCCGAGACGATTATGAACGAGCTAGAATGCTATCCATCAATGAGGAAAATTGTAAGAATAGGTATGGGGCATGATGGGGTAAGCCTAGCCGTAGAATTAGCTGAAACAATAAGCAATGTATTAATAGAACTCGTAGATGAAAAAGAAACTACTCCGAAAAGCCGTGGAAACAATAGTTACCTATTCGACGAGTACTACCAGATACTAAAACCTTACCGTAATAAAGACGCATACGCAGCCCTCCGAATAGCTGTGCGTAGAGGAGTCGAGGTTAAAGAGGTGTAATAAATTCATGGCTATTCTAAAACTAGGACAGGGGGAAAGGATCAAAGTATTCGGCCCAGCATCTATAACTGTTAAGAAGGGACAATTAGAGGTTTTAGGCAAGAAGCTGGGTAGCGGGGAGAGGCTAATAATACATAAGCTTAAAAGCTACATAGTAATAGCACTCAACGATTCAGACTTGGAAGTAATACTTGGAGAAAACGCAAGCATACAATCAGTCGAACCCGGAGACCCATACAATGACTGGGCCCAAATAGCGGGAAACATAACCGCTTCAAACACCGAGAAAGTAATAATACTCGGAGGAGTTGACGAGGGAAAATCTAGTTTCTCAATACTACTAGCAAACAAAGCCCTGGAAAACGGTTTAAAACCAGCACTAATCGATGCAGACATGGGACAGGCAGATATCGGACCGCCGGGATTCATAAGCCTAGCCTACCCGGATAAACAAGTTACATGGATGAGGGAGCTTAAACCCGTAGCAATGAAGTTTATAGGAGATATAAAGCCTCAAAACGTCAAGTACCGTGTAATACATAAAGTCTCCGAGCTAGTGGAGAAAGCTGTTAGAGATAATAGGCAGCCGGTGATAATTGATACCGACGGATGGATCTCTGACGTCTATGCTGTAATCTATAAGTCCCAGATGATCGAGGAGGTAAAACCGGACACTATAGTAGTATTGGGCGAGAGAAATCATGGATTATTCAGCCGTTACAGGTTAATTGGGATAAGAGTATACGAGGCAAGAGCACCGGTTAACAGGAGGACTAGGAGTAGGGAAGAAAGGAGAATGCTTAGATCAGACAAGTACAGGGAGTTCCTAGCCGAAGCTAAAACTGTGAAAATACCCATGGATAAAGTAGTAATATCCGGAACCCCGATCTTCACTGGCAGAACCGTGGAAGTCTCAGTAGTGAACGAGTTAACTGGTGTGAAAGCGATCTATGCATCGAAGATCCATGACACGCTATACCTAGTACTCGGAGAACCTGGAAGGATAACACGGATCGATGCCTTGAAGAAAGTACTGGGAATAGATAAGGTAAGATATTATTATGGGGGATTCGAGAAAAACCTCTACATAGCAATAACTGATCGGGAGGGGGATGATTACCCTGCACTCCTCGAATCTGTAAACTATGAGAGGAGGGAGTTGATCGTGAAGACAAAATACACGAATATCGATCCTGTTTATGTCAAGTTTTCTAATATCAAAATACTCGAAAACTATACTGAGCAGCTCCTAGAGTAGGGTCGGGGATATAGCCTTGTATTTGAACGATTACCTAGACGATATCATTCGTAATGGATTAAGGAAACCGGTTGAACTTGGAGAGTTGAAAACTGAGTACGAGCCTACAAGGAAGATATTCGAGAATAAGAGTAGGCTTGTCTTCTTCACAGTGGAGGGATCACCTTATACTTGTTATTCAAACATACTCGTCGAGCGGAAAGACCTCTACCACCTCCTCGGGGTAAACAGTGATGTTGAAGCCTATGAGAAGATACTGTGGGCAATGGAGAACCCCGCGGGTATTGAAAGAGTTGATTTCAACGAATACTATAAACCCGTTGATAATACATTGTACGATATACCCTTCATCAAGTACTACCGCGAGGATGGAGGCTACTACCTTACTTCATCGATCATAGTATCGTGTATAGGAGAAGTTTGTAATGCAAGCTTCCATAGGATGATGAGGCTTAACGAGTCCGAAGCAGCTGTAAGGATTGTACCTAGACATTTGAAGAGGATCGTTGAAGCTTATCATAATAGGGGATTGGATGCACCCGCAGTAGTCTTGCTGGGCCTTCACCCATTATACGAGCTTGCTGCAGCAACTAGCCCACCATACGGTGTATACGAGTTCTTAATAGCGTCTAGGCTTTTAGGCGATAACTTATACGCGTATACGCCGATCCATGGAATCCCTATCCCGCCTTATGCCGGAATAGTATTAGAGGGAGTTATTACTAGGGAGAAGACTAGGGAGGGCCCCTTCGTAGACATACTCCGCATACCCGACAGGGTTAGGGAGGAGCCGGTTTTCAGGGTTGAGAGGATATATGTTAACCGCTACAGGAACCCTTTGATCCACGCTATCGTTGCAGGGCTTGACGAGCACTTATTACTAATGGGTTTTCCACGAGAACCCCTAATCTATGACAGCGTCCGCCGAGTAACCCCGGGGGTCCGGGGAGTCAGGCTAACGCGTGGAAGCGGGGGATGGCTACATGCCGTTGTATCGATACATAAGACTAGGCGTGGCGAAGGTGTTAACGCTGGTTTTGCTGTTTTAACTGGTCATCCCAGCGTTAAACACGTAGTCGTTGTTGATGACGATATAGACATCGATGATCCATTAATGATCGAGTGGGCTATTGCTACAAGGGTTAGGGGAGGGGAGGATATCCATATAATTAGGAATGCTAGGGGTTCAACACTAGACCCTAGGGGCCGGGATGGGGTTGGTGATAAAATAGTTGTCGATGCTACAAAACCGCTGGAGGAACCATGGAATAAGTATAGGATAGCGGGGATACCGTAAATGTACTTGACAAGGAAGCAGGAGAAGGTATTAATGGGTGAAGAAGGCCCGGCTAAGGCCCGCGCTCTAGAAATCATTGTACGCGTAGGCGAGAGCCTGGGAGCAGATAGACTCGTTAGCATTAGACACGCACACGTATCCGGTATATCATACCTAAACATTGGGGAGCCGGGTCTTAAACTCCTCGAGGAACTAGCGGATACTGGTGGTAGGGCTGAAGTATACACTACCGTTAATCCATCCTGTATAGACTTGTCCGGCGAATCATTGATAATAGATAATAGTGTAGCGGATAAACAACTACGAATAAATAAAGCATTGGAGAAAATGGGTTTCCACCCAACATATACCTGTATACCCTACCTCTACAGGCCCCCCAGTATAAGTGAAGCCCTAGCATGGGGTGAGAGCAACGCGGTGGTGATGGCTAACAGCTACTATGGCGCGAGGACAAATCGGGAAGGGGGGCCTTTAGCGCTTGCAGCAGCATTAACGGGTTATACTTACCATGCAGGCTTGCAATTAATAGAGAATCGAACAGCTAGGGTTAAGGTCAGGGTAGGCTTCGAGCCCGGGGAGGGTGATTATGGACTTATAGGCTTATGGCTTGGAGAGAACATTGAGGATATACCAGTCCTCGAATTCCCGAAACCTCCCAGTTATTATGGTTTAAAACTGTTATTCGCGGCTTCAGCCGCTACGGGGAGTCATGGATTAATAGTTGTCGAAGATATAACTCCCAGGAACACGTATAGAGTCGAGGTCGAGGATAGGGTTACCCTTGAGAAATCGATGCTGGAGAAGTACCAGTATAAACCGGGTAGGGGTGAATCAATACTAGGATACCTCGGCTGCCCACACCTACACCCGGGGGAACTCTACCAGCTAGCTGGGATGATCGATAGCTATGAGCGTGTTAGAAGCGGTAATGCTCTACTGTTAAGCATACCCTTAGACTACTACTATACGATGAAGGGTGAGATAGCTATCCTGCGTAGACGCGGTGTAGATATTGCTTTTGGAACTTGCCCAATAGTATCTAGGCTCCGTGGAGAATACGATGTAGTATTAACTAATAGTGGTAAAGCATGGTTTTACCTACAAAAACTTCACGGTTTCAAAGTAGCTATTGCATCCCCTAGAGAGATAGTTGAAGCTGTTATGGAGAAATAAGTGTAGGCCGGAAAAGTGGGTGTAGAGTTTTGGGGATCATTATACCGGTGAAAGTTATCGTTGATGGAGACTGTCTGGGGGAGGTATTACTTGTTGATCGACGCATTAGTTTCTACGGCGAAGTAGACCCCGTTAACGGCGTGATCAGGGGTGTTAATGAGAGTGTTAAGGGTAAAGCATTAATCTTTCGAGGAGGCCGGGGCTCGACAGTTGGATCATATATTATCTACGGTTTAAAATACTATGGTAACAGTCCATCATGCATGATCGTATCCGATGCAGAGCCAATAATTATTACGGGGGCAGTACTAGCCGATACGCCCTTATTCGTCGCCCTGGATTATGATGAATTGGTATCCCTTGTCAAGGGGAAACCGGGGGGTTTGCATGCCCGGCATAAACGGGGAGAAAAACACGTCGAACTTGAGGAAAAATAGGGGTTTATTCATAGTACTCGAGGGGCTTGATGGCGCGGGTAAGACTAGTGTTGCCCGTAGGCTCGTAGATGACTTGTCAAGGCTTGGCTTTGAAGCAGTTTATACTTATGAACCCTACGATACACTCTACGTTAAAGCATTGAAGAATTATGGGGAGTATAGGGATGCTGCACTAGATGCTTTAACATATGCTGCTGATCGACTCGTTCATTACCGCATGGTTATAGGGCCGATGCTGAGCAGGGGAGGCTTCGTAGTATCTGATAGGTATTATTATAGTAGTGTAGCCTATCAGGCTGCTGGAGGGGTTGATCCTGAATGGGTTCTAGACATTAACCGCTACGCTCCGAATCCCGATATCGCTATCTACCTAGACATAGATCCCGAGACCGGGCTTAAGCGTAGGAGCGGGTTATCTACGAGGTTTCCGGAGTATGAGAAATTAGAGTATCTTGAGCGGGTGCGCTGGTTTTATAAATGGCTCGTCGAGCGGGGGTTTTTATTATTAATTGATGCTTCTAGGAGCTTCGAAGATGTTTATAGGGATGTATGGGGGATTGTATCGGGTAGAATAACGGGTTAATTCCTATGTCTTCTTAATCCTTCTAACCTTCTCCAGTACATCAAGCCATTCACTAAGCTCTCCCGGCTCGGGATGGGGCTCGTTGATCATGTCTGATAGTATGTTTAATACTTTATTCTCCAGCCTGTCCAGTATATCTGTTAGTACTACTTTCTTCCTAACTTCCCTTGCTTCTTCATCTGTTTTTACTACGTGGATTTTTCCGTGTACTGGGCATATTATTTCTCCGCTTGGTAGCTTGAATAATGGCAGGTTACAGCCTTCAACAGGGCAGGTTTCCGCAAGCATTACCGCTCCAAGCTTCAATAACTCAGCCATTTTCTTAACAGGATCAACTCTCCTTCTAGACAAATAGTACCACCTCCACAATTACTGGTTGATGCATAGATTCATATACCCGGTATTTATTGAATTAGGTAATGGTTAATACTTAATATAGTGAGTGGGTGACTAGTAATGGCTATGCCTCCAATAGATAATGAAACTAAGCTTAGGAATGCGATGTTTATGCTTATGTCTATTATTAATGATACGGGTGTTCCGAGGAATATTCGGAGAGCAGCTACCGAGGCGTTGAACCAGTTGAGGAATGAGAAGCTATCGCCCGGCGTTAGGGCTGCTAATGCTATCAGTATACTTGATAGTATTAGCCAGGATCCGAACATGCCTATTAACACGCGGACTAAGATCTGGCAGATAATCGCGATACTCGAAACAGTTAGGGACTAGCATTTGCTAGTGATTATGGGAAGGGTTTTGTAGAGGGTTGACGGGGGATAAGGTTAGGGTTCGGGTTAGGGGTATTACCGCGACTGCAGTCTCTAAACTATTACTGGATAAGGGTTTTAGGATCGTACAGGCTAGTAGGATTATCCAGGAGAGGCTTGGCGTCGAGTTTGATCCTTCGCCCGCTGATGTAACGGTTAAAGACTCCGGTGAAGACGAGTTATTAGTACTTGGTTTTTACGGGTGTGGTGATAAAGTATATGATGTCCTAGTCGATGAATTAGGGGAGGTTTTCTCATGGGTTTCCCCGATAGGTCTTTATAGTGTTCATGTGGGCAGGGTTGTCGAGGTTCATGGTAATGGTTTATGTATTATAGAGTTACCAGGTGGTTATAAAGGAGTATTGCCGAGATGTACTGGTTTAGAACCGGGCCGGCTCGTCCTTGTTAGCGTTGTTCATCCAGCGCTTAAACCCGGTGAAGCAATTCGTTTATCCCGGGAGGTCCGGGTCGTCGGCGAGTATGTTTCGCTGATACATGGTTCTACGCGTTTAACTGTTTCAGAGCATATTAGGGATCGGGAGAGGTGGGATTACCTAGTAG
>JALWZC010000118.1 GCA_027002875.1 Desulfurococcales archaeon | reverse complement strand
TTGATTGTTTGAAAACAAATATAGGTGAACTTTGTGTTTTTACCCTTAACTTTCATAATTGGAAAAAATTATTTAAAACTTTAAACACTAACCTATATAGAGAAAAATGTTTAACAGGGTTGGAAACCTTGTCTGAAGAAGAATTCTGTAGCATATATGATATAAGGTTTCTTATGAAGCGCGGAATAGTATTATCCCCGCCATTGTGGAGAACGCTTAAAGCAGTTCTAGAGCTCAAAAAAGCTACGGCTGAAGACTTAGCCAAAAAGACCGGGAGGCCGAGAACGATAGAATCAAGGTATTTAGCGGAATTAAACCGTTTGGGATTGATTGCGAGGAAACGTATAAGCCGTAAAGTATACTACATGGAGCCAGTAACAGCTATCAAGGAAGCACTGGAGGAGTTCGGCGAACAATTACCAATCGAGCAGTTAGCCCATCAGATAAGCCTACCAGCCGATATTGCTAAAATAATTATCGAGAAACTCAGGAAGGAACAGTAGCTGGTCTCGTATGATTATCGAACTCAATACTTTATCAAAAATATCATATGTTTTTACATATTAACTAGGAGAGCCTCCTTGTTAAGATCTATTGATACCTTATAGTATTCTCCATCCCTATTAATCATTAAATCAATAACCATACCATCTTCATCGATACCTGCTTTATCGACTAAATATATGAACCCCTTAATTAATAACCGGATTAATTCACTGCGTGAAATCTTCAATTTCCAACTCAGTACATCGAGTATATGTAGCGTTATTTCATCTATTTTTAAACTTATAACCTTGGATTTGTTCTTTAATGGCACGATGATAGCGTTTTCGCCCTGGCGTGCAATAGCCATTAACTATCTCCTCATTATTTATAACTGGTCAATTATTGATGATACATTTCATCGATATATAATGAATGTATAGTAGTCATATTATTAACACTTTAAGAATTATTTATATGGAACAGTCGTGTTTTTCTATGAGTATTCTATTGTTATAATAGAATTTTTTGAGTGTGAAAAATTGTATCTGTGGGAAAACCTTCCCACCATAAACATTTAATAGATACTTGATAAATAGTTATGAATCGACCGGCCCCTGCAACTCCCCCGTAGAATGTATCGGGGAACGGGATGAGCAGGGGTGACTCCCCCTGGGTTAAATGATTGCTTTACTTCTTGTTGTAGCCTATTTTCTCGAGGTATTCTTTAAGGATTTGAATGTTGACGTCGTGTTTACTCCTTCTCCTCTTATCTATTGGTATGCCGAGCTTCAATGCCTTCTTAAAATCTAATCCCACCGCTTCTAGTTCTCCCTTACTGAATCCTCTACCTTTACGTGTCCCTTGCTCTATTCCGCCGTGTCTTCTGAGTATTGGTTTAAGAACTATGGGTTCCGGTTTTTCCAAGTTATTAGTGCTCATATAAACCACCCGTACTTCTATAGTCCTAGATTTTATATACTCTTAATACTTACCGGGGACTAGCTTATTATATTTTTTAACCTTAATAAGCTTGGATTGTCATATTGTGTTAATTGGTGATTGGAGGAGTTGATTAAGAGGTTAGTATTGGATGTATTGATACCTATTAAGGGGCCGTCGATTGTTGATGTTGCAGAGAACCTGTCGAGGGTTAGGGGTGTTTCAGCCGTGAATATTACTGTTAAGGAGGTTGATGTTGAGACCCAGAACATTATCGTTGTTGTTGAGGGTAATGATATCGATTTCGGCGAGGTTAGGGTTTTAATCGAGGAGCTTGGCGGCGTAATACATAGTGTCGACCAAGTTGTTGCTGGTGAGAGGCTAGTTGAGGTCCCGCGCGAAATCATAGAGATGTAACCGGATCCTTGTAATGGTTACCGGTCTTGCCTCTCTCCACTAAGTCCTTCTTAGACATGCTGGATGATTTCTTATCACAATCTAAACCCTTAACAGTTAACAGTGAAAAATATATTTTAAAGACTTATAGTAAAGAAGTCGGAATACTTAAATGGTTCGCTATTAGCGCTGCAAGCTGGATAATAAATGCTTACCCATACACTTCCTCCCCAATTGAGAGGATGAAGCGGGAAATAGGTTTTCTCAAGAGTGATATAAAGGGTGTAAATAAACCACGGCTCTACATTATTGATTGGAGTAGTAATGCTATAATTAGAGAATACGTTGAAGGAGAGACTATTGATCCTGTAGTGAAGAGTGTACATGGTGATGTCGCAGCTGTTATTGCACGTATACATAATCACGGAATAATTCTAGGCGATACAAAATACTTCAACTTCCTCAAAACCCGGAGCGGTGAAATATATATTATAGATGCTGAACAAGCAATCAAATCCGGTAATACACAGTATATGGCCTGGGATATCGTAGTATACCTAATAACCATAATGTACAAGTTAATCAATATCTCGACAATACATAAACCTAGAAGATACCGGGAATACATAGAGTATTTCCTAGAAGAATACATGTCTGAAAAGAAGGATTACATGGAAGTATTCAGGATGTTTAAGAAACTCAACATCGGGAATACTATAGCCTTACTAGTACCTCCACCCTTCAACGCATACCTGCTAAAAACATTATTAGACGCGTCAAACTATTAAAAAGAAACAGTGATGAATTACTCCCGGAAAGACCCCCTCAACATAATTAGGGGGATGAAATCAACACACCCGGCTGAGCAGGGACGTTTTTAATTCTTCTACCGGACTACTTAACGATTACTAGGTGATGAGTTTTCGGGGAGTGCGATCCCGTCGCTGGATGTGGGGAGATGAAGAAGCGGTTACCCATCTGAATAAGCATGGTGAAATAATCGTTGACTAAGGCTAATAGTAATTGGTGGGTTGTGCCGGGGGTTAAAGAGCCTGCTTATACTCCTAGACAGCATTATAGGTCTGCAAGCCTTCTAGTCTTGCTCGTGTTGATCCTAGCCTCTATTATTGGCGAGATAACCAATTACCTACCACCGGGTACAAGCGTCCTTATAAGTACTGGTGTCTTCATTGCTTCATTCCTATTATCGATCCTAGGACTCGACAAGACAAGGTTTACTAGGAGCGATTCAGTATTCCTCTCAAACCTTGTCAAGAGCCTTAAAGACTTAATTGTTTACTGGGCTATTCCAAGTATCCATATACCATTAACTGCTATGCTTAGTAACGGATTATACCTAGTCGTATATTACCATTGGAGAACTAGACAAATGGTTTGGAGCCAGTCTAAAAGCTACCAATTACTACTAGTAAAGCCTAGGAGTGGGCTACGAGCGTTTAAGTGTAAGCCTAGGGTTAAAATTAAGTCTAAACGGGTTCTGAGCAGAGGGGGCAAAACCCTTTACGTCACAGGTAGGATTATCTTTCCACATCCATATATTAAGGATACATGTTACGATACAAGCGGCGACCTATTATACATAGACCCGGCCCTAACCCCCAATGAAATATTAGAAGTCATTAAAAACTATAATAGATACCTTGAAGTAAGCTTCCATAAAAGCTGAAAAAAGGGTGATTAGTCTTTGTCGACTGAAATACTCGTAATTGGAGATACACACATACCGGACCGTGCGGATACTGTCCCGGATAAGCTTAGAGAAGTTATCGAGGGGGGTAAGCCTTGGAGCATCGTTGTTTTCACTGGTGACTTCACTGGTAAAACAGTATATGACTGGGTATATGGGCTCGGCCGTAAAGTCTACGTTGTCAGGGGAAACATGGATTACCTTCCATTACCGAAAACCGCCCGCTTCAGTATTGGAGACATAGTATTTGGAGTACACCATGGAGACGGGGTTTACCCGCGTGGAGACACTAGGGGGTTAACGAGGATAGCTTCGAGGCTAAACGTAAAGGTACTGTTTAACGGGCATACCCATGACCCATTCGTAAAGACGAGTCTTGACGGGAGAATCCTGTTCATAAACCCCGGATCCCTGACCGGTGTTTGGAGCGGTGGCGGGGGCTCATTGAAGCCTAGCATGATGATCGTTGAAGTGCTGGATAACAATTTGAAAACCATACATTACGAGTTGAGCAGGGATTGGAGAAGGCTGAGCGTTTATGAGAAAAAAGCTGTTTTAAGCAGTGATAAATGGATTGTTTAGACGGGAGTTACAAATCCCCACTTCTCGAGTGCACGTTTCAGCTCGCGGTGTGTTTCAGCATATTCTTGTAGCGGTATACCCTTCATAATAGCATCAAGCGCTTGCCTCACCGCTGCAGCGCCAGCCCTAGGCCCATCAGGGTGTCCAACTACTCCGCCTCCCACCTGTAATATTATTTCTTCTCCAAGAGCCTGTATCACTGGCTGCAGGTTTCCAGGATGTAATCCTCCACTACTCACCGGGAAGGCTGGTTTTATATGGTAGAATTCCTGTTCTAGGTGGAATTCATCGCCTTCCTCCGGCTTGAAGTGTTTCTCCCTCAATATTCTCGCATAGTTTATTACTTCTCTCTTACTACCCTCTAGTTTTCCGGCCCCTGCTGTTCCAACGTGTATCTCGTCTACGCCTAGTATCCTGTATAGTTTTGCTAGTACATACATTGATATTCCATGGTAGGGGTTTCTATCGAAGGCTGCATGCATTGCTCTATGAGCGTGGATTGCTAACCCGTATTCCTCTGCTTTATCCCTTATATACTCGATCACAGCCCATCCGGATACGACTACGTCTACCATGATATAGGGGTTTCCATAGTCTGCTACTAGTTTAAGCCTCCTCTCCATCTCCCTAACATCACTAGTAATATTCGCGAACCAAACCTTCCTCTCACCAGTCTCCTTCTCGGCTTTATCGATAGCTCTCATAATAGCCTTAGCCCTCTCCTCAAACCTACAGAAGGATGGACTAGTCATGTTTTCATCGTCTTTAATATAATCCATCCCACCGACCAGTATCTCGTAGGCTAACTTGTATACTTCATCAGGACTATAGCCGACCTTCGGCTTCGGTACTGTACCGACGATTGGTCTATCATATACTTTGAATATGTCTCGAACACCCTTAATCCCCTTACTAGGACCTTTGAAGTCCTTGAGGAATTCTCTCGGCATGTATATGTCTTCTAGGCGTAGGCCCTTAACCCTCTTCATTCCGAATACGTTGCCGGCAATACTTGCTAGCAGCCCCGGCATATTGCCCTCTTCGAATAGTTCGACTGGGTAAGCTATCCTTACAAGGTATGATCCGTCGCCTAGGTTTAGGAAGTAGTAGGCCCTACCCTTAAGCCTATTAATCCTATCCTGATCATACCATGGATAAAGGCTTGTCCAAGTACCAACGCTGCTCTCAGCAGCAACTGCACCAGCAGCGTCTTCGATAGTAAATCCTTTAGCAGGTATTATACGGAATACCGCGATAATATGCTTCTCAGGGTCCGGCTGGAAGTTTTTATCCACGAATTCCTGGTATATCTCGAATTTCTCCGGCATAGTATTATACACCATAGAACTGTTTTCATTGAGGAATTAAATTGTACATACCTAGTTATTTACCTTACTCTCGCCTTGAAATATTTTACTCAGGAGGCGAAATCTTTGCTGTCAATATCGCGAATATTATGATCATAACCGCGGCAATAGTTATAACTATGATCGTGATCGGGATAATATTATCTATTATCATATCGATGATGGAGGGAGCAGGCTTATGCTGGGATAAGTCTATTCTAGCCTCAACACCTGGGGAGAGGTCTAGTATTGCGAATGAAACACCGCCGTTTTCAAACCTTATGGTTACAGCGTATCTTCCCGGCGGTAGATAATACGTTATCGTACCCCCGGGATGTATTAATACAAATGGAGAGCCGTGGCCAGCCGGTTTAAAAGTCAGCTCAGCAGGGGGCCCAGTAACTATGAGAGGAGAACTATACTGTAAAGCATCAATGGTAATTAAAGATAAGGGTCTAACGTTTAGATGTATGGGCTCGTAGTTATCAGGGGATCCAGTGTAGCCTTTACTAGGTACGAGCCTTAAATATAGGCTCCCCGATGAAACAACTACTGGCTGTCCGGGAGGTATAGACGAATAAACATATTCCCTATTCTTATTATCCACCACGTGTACGTCTACGGTAAGCCCTCTAGGGATCAAGACGGCAAGGTCCTTAATGTATCGGAACAATACATTATAGACTTTAACCTTTCCACCGCTCTTAATAGTAGTTGTCTCGATATTAAGGGCTGTAATTGTTATTCCTCCCCCGCCTATTGAAGCCGTTAATTTTCTGGGATCGATTGTTTTTCCTAACAGTATAGTATATTTGGTGTCAATAGTTGATATGTGAATGTAGTACTTGGTTACCCCTTTAGCCCTCGTACGGTTAACGTATAGCCAAAGCATACCGTTAAATACCGGATCTATTCTATAAACGGATGATCCACTTAAACGGTTAAGTAACGCCAGGCCTCCACCCGGTGTATAAGTGTAGAGTTTAAATACATTATCTCCCGTGCGTATTTTTAATACTAGATATTTATGTTCTAAACCGGGCCAGTACCAATAATTCTGATTACCAGTTTCAACTTGCCGCTGGGCTACAAGGTGTAGATAGCGATCGTAAACGTTTATTACGAGGGAGGAGTTTGTTAGAGTAGGATGCACTATATATTCATCTATAATTAGGGGTGGGTGATTTATCGAATCATAAATCCTTCTATGAACCACTACCTTTAAAGCTATCCTTCCATGCTCAATGCTTATGTGGATCACGTATACTTCGCTGGATGGATGAACCACTAGTATTGTACCAGCGTATGCATCAATGAATACTTTACCCTCGTATGATATATTCGTTGTAACACCCTCTACTTTACTGAAAAAACCAGTAGTTTCCTGTTTTAACCCCATTATACCGATCGAGCCATTCCTAGCAGCACCGATCAGTAATAGCGTACCATTATACTCGTATATATTCAAGATACTATCTAGGCCTACATCATTAATCCTATACGTCTTGTTTTTATCTATAATAAAAAATCCCTCCCCCCTCGTAGCTACAAATATATAGTTATCACTCGTCAATACACTCCTAATATCATTGTTTAACTGTTCAATAGGTATACCGGGCTTATTGAACCGGAAAATAAAGCCCCTAACACCCATTGGAGTATCCATTGTTAATAGCATAAAACTATTTTTCAATGGAGACCATACATGATAACCCCTAATCCTACTAGCCGGTAATCCTAGATCCTCCTTCTTGACGGTTATACCATTATATATATCGATGATCTTGACTAGGAGATCCGGAGATCCACGTGTTTTACCAAGCATTAATATATAGTGACTATACCCCGTTACGTATACCGGTGTATAGTTGGAAAGTGTAAAAGAGTAGACTCCCCGAGGTGGTGAAAGGACCAGTCCCGGAAAATACTTTGTTGGAATAATCACGTTGTTATCCATATTTAATCCTTGAATTAGGAGTGGTGTTAAGAGGATGAAGATCAATGCGTAGATGTAAATATTCCTCAAGCATTACACCCCTCAGCGATTATTCTAAGTTTCCTCCTCGATCCTCTCAACGACTAGGTATGGACCCTTCTTATCAATAACCCTAACCCGGGAGTTCCTAGGGATAAACTCGTTACTTATAGCTTTCCAATATTCTCCCTCAACGAATATAAAGCCAGGCTTATCCGGGCTTATATCGTCTACTGCCCTGCCAATTGTTTCAACGGGTATAGTCTTTATCCTAGGTGGTAGGCGGCGGGCCTTGATAATCTTATAGATCGCGAAACCGGTAAAGCCTCCTAGTGCTAACCCTATCCCTACCCCTGTCCAGAAGAGCATTGCTTGATATGCTGGAGATACTAGGTAGTTGGGGTTTAGTGCTGGTAGCATTGCTATTGATAATGCTATCAGTATTATACCGGTGAATCCGAGGATTCCGAATCCAGGCGTGAATAGTTCTATTCCCAGCGCTATTGCTCCGAGGACGAGTAGTGCTAGGCTTACAGCGTTAACGTTGAAGCCGGAGCCTAGGAGTGATAGTATGATCAACCCTATAGCTAGCGGTATCGTTAAATAATGGCCGCTTAGTATTCCGAAGATGAGCATCAATACTCCTAGGGTTGCTATCAACCCGTTTATTATTGGATCGCTTAGAGCATCCACAATGAAGACTCTCGCACTACTCCTATAAACTACTAATTGAGCATTAGCCGTGTGAAGCGTATAGTTAACGCCTATATCCAGTTTCACAGTTACACCATCAATATCCTGCAAAAGCTCCCCCGGTGATCGGGCAATATATTCTACTACGTGATACTTTAAAGCATCTTCAGCAGATAAGTAGAGATTTTTGAGTACGAATAGTTTAGCCGCTGTAGTATTCCTACCCCTATCCTCGGCTAACCCCGTTATGATACCTATCAAGGGGTTTATGATCTTAGACTCGTTAATGGGCCTATACTCTCCGGTTGTTGGATCGTATAGTACTGGTTGAGCCGCGCCGATATGGGTTCCCGGAGCCATAGCGGCTATATGTGTAGCCATTAGTATCATTGTTCCAGCACTCCAAGCCGATGCCCCGATCGGGTAGACGTAGCCAATAACTGGTACACGGCTATTTTTAATCATTTTTATAATATTTATGGCCGAGGAGACGAGTCCTCCGGGTGTATCTATGATCATTAGTAAAGGGGCGTTTAACTGCTCAGCCTGCTGCAGTGCTTCCTGTATCTTGAGCTCCGTACCGTAGTTTATTTCACCGTTAACATGGACTACTACGACGTAATTCGTAGAAGTAGGCCCTGCAACTACTACGGGTGTATATGCTTGTAGGAATAAGAGGACGAGTATGATTAAAAACAATATATACCTACTGCTTACCCGATTGGCTGGCACTAGTCTTTTCAACCCCGCCGAGTATTGTTCCGAACAATGCTGCTTCCCTACCTAGGTTGCTTGGAGCAATTATTATCATGTTCTTCTCCTTAGCAATCTCTATCAAAGTCTGTAGTTCTCGCAGCCTAAGAGCGGCCGGGTGCTCCTCGTACTGCCTCGCCGCTTCAGCAAGTATTGCTGAAGCCTGCTTCTCACCCTCGGCCTCGATTATCTTAGCCCTACGCCACCTCTCAGCCTCAGCCTGCTTAGCCATTGCACGTAGCATCGACTCCGGGAGTCTTACTTGTTTTAGTGTTACGGCCGTAACCTTTATCCCCCACGGATCCGTTACTTCATCAAGTATCGCTTGAAGCCTCTTATTGATCTCTTCACGCTTAGTCAATAATTCATCCAGCTCCACCTGCCCAACAATGTCCCTGAGAGTCGTCTGAGCCATCATCATTACCGCGTAGTTATAGTTCTCGACCTTCGTAACAGCTAGTACCGGATCGAATACACGGTAATAGACTACAGCGTCGACGCCAACGGTAACATTATCCCTAGTAATAATCTGCTGCTCCGGCACATCGACAGTGGTAAGCCTTAGGTCTACCTTGATAAAATTATCTACGAAGGGTATTACGAAGAATACTCCGGGCCCCTTAGCCCCCAGGAGCCGGCCTAGGCGGAATATTACTGCACGCTCATACTCCCTAACAATCTTTATACTCATTGCTAGGAAGATTAACAGTATTATCAACAGGAATATTATACCCGGCAGTGCCTCCTCCCAACCAGCTTGTGCAAGTATTAAGAGTATAATCAGTACATTATACATTCCCAACCACTCGAATTACGCATCTATACGTATAGTATTCCTATAA
This sequence comes from Desulfurococcales archaeon, assembly GCA_027002875.1. Lineage (GTDB taxonomy): Archaea > Thermoproteota > Thermoprotei_A > Sulfolobales > Desulfurococcaceae > WAON01. The sequence continues at coordinate 27,110 of JALWZC010000118.1, read as the reverse complement.
TCATTAATCAATATTTATTCTAAACCCCAGTCTATCGAGTTCGCTTATTAGTTCATTGGTTGTTTTCTTTAGTGATTCCATTAGTTGCCCGGCTATCCTCTGGCTTGTATCATAGTATAGGAGTTTCTCCAAGTTATACAGTTTACTATAAATGTGCTTAATAGTATCCTCAATACTCCTACCCTTCCTCGCCGAATAATACACTACGCGTGTAAAACCTATTACTCCAAGAGCATCTAGTTTATCAGCATCACTAAGAACCCGGGCTTCAACCGTTAACGGTTTAACCCCATACTTTCTCGAGTAGCTGTAACTGTGTGAAAGTATCATATTGATAACTTTCTCGACGAACTCCCGGCTATATCCGAGCAGGCTTAGAATAGGCTTAGCTAGAATAGCTGAGTAGTAAGCATGCGGCTCCCCAACCCTCCTACCAATATCGTGTAGATAGATCCCTGCTAATAGTAATTCATCATCGATTTCTAAACCCTCACCCTCTACGATCATATAGGCATACGATTTAACCCTTAATACGTGGGGGAACCCGTGATCGAAAGAATCATCCATTATTTTCTCAGCATAACTACGGATCATCCCGAGCCTATTCAACAACTACCACCGAGCTATCGGGGAATAAAAGGATGTATGCATTACTGTTAGTGAACTAGTAACGATATAGCAGGGGCAGGATATACTGGTTCTATTATTCTCCTCTAGGTATTTCCGGTATTGCAATGACATGATCGGGCGGTGCTTGGAACCAGATCTTGTCCCCAATCCCTGGTTCTAGGTAGTTTGGTACGTAGATTATCATCTTCTCCTCTCCAACCTTAAGCCTAAGCTCTGTCTTCTCGCCTAGGAACATTACTAGGTCTACTTCTCCGACTATTACATTGTCCCCCCTAGTATTCGGTGGTACAAGCTTGATAATCTCGGGTTTAATTACTATTGATACCTTCTTCATACCCTTAACTTCCGGTTTAACAGGTATTGCTTTAACATCATAGCCGAGGCTGTCTAGGTGAACAGTAACGTACTCATCGCCGACCTCTACTACTGTACCAGTATAGATATTGCTTCTACCAATAAAGTCTGCTACAAATAATGAGTGGGGGCGGAAGTATACTTCCCTCGGGGTACCATACTGCATTAACCTACCCTTATTCATCACTGCTATTTTATCACTAATACTCATAGCTTCCACCTGGTCGTGTGTAACGTAGATCGTTGTTATTCCTAGCTTTTTCTGAAGACTCTTAATCTCCTCCCTCATCTCGATCCTTAGCTTTGCGTCTAAGTTGCTTAGAGGCTCGTCAAGTAGTAGTACGCGTGGTTCTACGACTAGTGCACGGGCTAGTGCAACCCTCTGCTGCTGCCCACCGCTTAGCTGTAACGGATACCTGTTCTCTAAACCCTCGAGTTTTACTAGTTCTAGGGCCCATTTAACCCTTCTCCGAATCTCTTCTTCTGTGAGCTTTAGCTTCTTCTTCCTGATCCTCAATCCGTAGGCTATGTTGTCATAGATCGTCATGTGGGGCCATAACGCGTAGTTTTGGAATACCATCGCGGTGTTTCTACGGTAGGGTTTTAGGAAGGTAACATCCTCGTCGTCGAAGTAAACCTTACCCTCCTCCGGTACTTCGAATCCAGCTATGATCCTTAGAGTAGTCGTCTTACCGCAGCCGCTTGGTCCTAGGAGAGTGAATAATTCACCGCTCTCAACTTCGAATGATACATGGTCTACTGCTACAACCTTACCATAAATCTTGGTTACATTTTCCAGTTTAACCCTTGTCATCTCTACTCTAAACCCCTAAACCCATATTATATTATACATGCTCTACACACCTATGAATGCATACCTCTGCTTGAATACGAGTACTACGATCAGTATAGCGATTAGCTGGAAGAGAATGAGCAGTACACCCATCGATGCAGCTAATTGTACGCCCTTAGGAGTAGTACCCTTATACACGTTCATCATGAAGAAAGTCATAGGCGCCTGCTGGCTATTAAGGCCTCCAATAGTAATACTAGTGCTTACCTCTGTTGTAATATAGATGAAGCCTATGATCGCACCGCTAAGTATGTATGTGAATATCATCGGCATTACAACGCCGAATATAACCTTTGAACGGGATGCTCCAAGGTTTAACGCTGCCTCCTCCAACGCGTGGTGTATCTGCTGGAATCCCGCGAAAACGGATCTTGTCACGAATGGTAGTTTACGGATACTATAAGCTATGATCAATACTATCCACGCCTGGAAAACAGTCGGGCCAGTAGTCGGGTCTAAGGGTGTTCCCGGAAAGAATGTGCTATAGAAGAAATAGTATCCGAGTGCTATTACTAGCCCCGGAATAGCTAAGGGTATAGTTGACAGCGTGTCCAGCGTTGGAGTTACAACTTTTATCTTAACCCTGCTAACACTATACGCGATCATAATGGCTATAGTAACCGCGATCGCTACAGCCGCTAACGCATAGGTTAAAGTGTTGCGTATATAGATGAAGATCCTTGGATCCTCGAATATCTGTAGAAAATATTGCGGAGTAGCTTTATCCCACTGGAACGTGAAGCCTGAGGGCGGAATTATGTTGAACGCTAATAATACAACGCCTATCTGCGGTAAGGCTGTGAATATTATCAATGGTACTAGGACAAAGTAGACAACTGCGAGGCCTAGTGGGCCGAGTCTCCTCTCGCGTATAGTCCACCTACCGCCCCTGCTGATCATAGCGTATGATCTCATACCCACATAGCTACGGATCGCTATGAATCCCAGCACAGCGATGAAGAGCATTACGAATCCAAGCGCAGCTATCTCCGGTGAAACAATTCCGGTCTCGGATGTAAAGCTACTATATATCTGGTAGCTCATAAGCCTAGATTCCTGAAATACTATCGGTGCTCCAAGGTCTTCCAGGCTGAATATGAATACGAGTATTGAACCAGCAACTATTCCCGGTAGTGCTAGGGGTAGTGTAACTGTTAAGAATAGCTTTAAGCCCTTCGATCCGAGGTTTTCGGCTTGCTCCTCCATGCTTGGATCAATATTGATGAAGCTCGAGTAAGCATTCATGTATACTATTGGGTAGAAAGCCATTGTCTGCGCTAGTGCTACTCCGGCCAAACCCTTAATCCATATTTTGAATCCGAATAATGCTTGTGTAATCCATGATATTGGTCCCTGTGGGCCGAAGAGTATACTGATCACATAGGCGTTTACGAAGGGTGTTACGAATAATGGTATCATAGCGAGTATCCTAACAAGCGTCCTACCTGGGAAGCTGTATCTTGCTAGGACAAATGCAACTATGATACCTAGGAAAGTCGCAACCGTTGTTACGAATGTTGCATTTATCAAGCTATTCAATAGTATACCGTGGTTTACTCCAGTTATAACGTACTCAACCGTTCCATCGGATAATGGTATAGGTCGATAAAATGTTTCACCGGGTAATGGGTTGATCCTTACATACCTGCTTGGAACAGTGAATATTCTCTCGAAGTTATAGAATATATCCCCAATATTCGGCGGTACTATGAATGCGTTGATCAACATCATGAGAACCGGTACTAGCAGGAATACTACGAGTATTATTGAACCCACAATTATGAATACCCACATTATAGGGTCTAACTTGAAAACCGCTGCCTTAATCTTCTTGGAGAAGGGTACTTTTAAGTGTATTAGCTTCCTCTCCCTCATCGGTGCTATAATGTTTTCCTTAAAATACGCTATTGTTGCAACGGTCATTAAGGGTAATAGGAATAATGCTAGTGCTCTCGGTAAGCCGGGTATTCTAAGCACGATTACGAAGAAATCATAGATAAAACCTATTATTACTAGGAAGCTCTGCGAGAAACTAAATATTATACGGTAATAATCTAAACCCCTGAGTACTAGGAGGTAAGCCCAGAAAATACCGAAAAGCCATAGGGCAAACTCTGCAGGGCCTGTTAGGACGTTTTCAAAGAGGAGGTATACTACTGCTAGGAAGAAACCAGCAATATAAACATCCTTCGTAGTGAGTATTCTTTTAGGCACTTCTACCAGCCTAGACCAGCAAGTATAACCCTGAAATACCCCTTATCCCAATTAATCCTTGAATAAAATTGTGATATAAAAAGTATTAATTTCTATTCCTAAACTAGGGTTCCCGCCTACTTCTTCGTATAGTACCATCCCACTATTGCGGCTAGGATAATGACGACTATAGCAGCGATAATATACTGCATAGTTTCCCCGCCACCGCCTCCTCCAGTAGTCGTTGTTGGGGGAGGAGTAGTCGCTGTTGCCGACGTCGATGTCGTTGCTCCACCGCTCGGCGATGTTGTTGTCGGAGCTGTTGTAGTCGGCGTTGTCGTGGTCGGGGTTATTACTAGCTGCCCGCTAAGCACTTGCTGGAATAAGTTATACGTGTTCTGGTACCTCTGCGTTGCTCCATCCGTCCACTCGCTCATCAATGCCTGATATATTGATGCTTGTGTCAATTTTTCATTGATCTTTATCGCGTAGTCCAATGTAAAGGTTACCTGGTTCCCGGTTAACGGATCCTTAAACTGGAAAGGCTCCGTCAGCTTATCCACTAGATAGTTGAACTCATAATCCTTAAGCTGCCCGTTCAGGTAAGCCTGTGCTATGGCGGCCCATGTTGATTGTAGCGCGTCGTGTGCATCTACGAGTGTTGCTTTGAAATAGAACTGCATTGCTCTCTCGGTTAATCCCGCTAAAGTCTCGTTGAACTCTATTATACCAGACTGTGTAGCCTTCTTGTATGCTTGTAGTAGGTCGGGCCTCTGCTGCCCGGCTGTAGTATTGAATACCCTAGCATTTATGGGTAACCTGTTAATGTCGGGGTCCAGCCAAATCTGCTGTCCACCGTACTCGCTGAGAACCCATGCTACGAAGCCCGCTGCTTGAACTGGGTATCTAGTATTCTTTAGTATCGCTATCGGGTCTGCATTTACAATACTCTCATTCTGTGGGATAATGTATTCACAGTCCGGGTTCTGATGCATTGCAGTATAGCCGTAGAAGTCGATCGTTATTCCCGCGCCGATTTCTCCACGAATTACTGCATCCCTAACACCACTGCTTGAATCATATATTTTAGCGTTTGCAGCCATTAATGTTAATACTTTCCATCCTTCATCCCATCCATAAGCTTGCAGAATAATCTCGTACATACGCGTGTTGCTAGTGCTCTTAGTTGGATCAGCTATACCCGTTAATGGAACATCTGGTAGGTACTTAGCATATACCGGATCAGCTAAGTCCTTCCACTTCTTCGGGACTGGTACTCCATAATCATTTAGTACTTTATGGTTTACAGTGAATCCGAAGCTACTTATAGCTGCCCCTATCCAGTGGACAAATCCATCTGGTCCAACCTTCCATGTCGGCGCACCAGCTATTCTCGGCGGTATCTTGCTCATCTCGTAGAGTACAGCGTTATACTCTGGATGAGTCGTATTATCCAGGGGCTCTATATAGCCTAGCTTGTCAATGTAGTTGAATAGTGTCGGTCCACCGCCCCATGCAACATCGATCGGCCTACCCTTCTCCAATGCTTTCTTAATATATGTCTCCCATAGCTCCGGGCCGGCGAAGATTGTCTGTATATTAACTATTCCAAGCTTCTTAGCTACCTCACTGTTCAAGAATTTCTCCATCGTCTTCTGGATAATCGTGTTTTCGTGCCTTGTAATAATTGTTAGCGTAACCCCTGTTGGATGCGGTAGTGATGCTAGGTAGTCTAGCCATGGGAAGGGTTCTGGTTTATTGCCCCAAGGCCACTGGGCATTAGTGGATGTTTTTAAAGCATACGTTGTGTGTGGAGCAGCTGATAACGCTACTAACACTATGAGGATAACTGATAATACGATTCTAGGAAGGGACTGCTTACTCATCCCTATAAACACCCCTTTTCTCAAACATTACTTTTTCATCTATACATATGATAATACGGAGATATAATTAAACAATACTCTTGTACACCCTCCACGCAGTGTAGGAGCTCGGTTATTCATGGGCTTAAACGGATCAAATAAGTTGACATATATAAGGACTCTGGGTATTACACGACAATGAAGATTAAAATAGCTAAGGGTAATGTATAACATAGTAATTATGGGTGGATAAACCATGTATAAGCAGGCACTATTCCTAATACTATTAACGGTACTAATCATATCCCTCGCAGTACCCTTCACATCAGCACTAAGACAGCCCACGATAAACTATTCAGGCGGAAAGCTGGTAGTAGCAGTCGATCTATCACATGGCGAGAACGATAAGTACCTATCATATATCGAGGGCAATATTACATGGGTTAAATGGAAAGAAATAACTACTGCAATAACACCAGATGTCCTAGCGGACGTAGACGTCCTCATCATAGGCCAACCCGGAACAGGGTTCTCACCCGACGAGATGACTGCTATACAGAACTGGCTAAACCAGGGTAACAAGATATTGTGGATAGCTGGAGACAGCGACTACGGTTCTGGTCCTACTGTGCAGCAGGCTTGTAATGACTTATTAGACTTTATAGGTGCTAAGCTAAGGCTTGAATACGCTGCAGTATATGATGACTATAACAATGCAGGAGCCTTCTACCGCGTATTGACACGTGTAATGCCTGACAATGTACCATCTCTACATACAGATGTTATATCCCAAGGCATTACTAAGCCCGTACTAATGCACGGCCCTGATGCTGTTATCTGGGTTGATGAGAACGGCAACTATCACGATCCGGTGAACGAGACCTTCCCAGGATTAATAAGGATCGTGTGGAGCTACAACACAAGCTATATAGGAGACAATAACGAGCCTCCGCCGCTAGTATACGATCCACTTGACTATGGTAAGGGAACAGGCAACCACACCTTCGTAATGGTAGCAGCCGAGCACTACTCGGACAACAACGTAACAATTATTGTAAGCGGTGAATCACCATACGGCGACTACGAGCCAATGTATTCATGGCTATACCACAACGTGAGCCTAGACGGTCCACAATTCATAAAGAACATGATAACATGGTTCCAGTATTTAATAAAACCGCCAGCACCTGCAGCACCTGCTAGGAAAATGGTTGTCGCAGTAGATTTGTCACATGGTGAAAACGATAAGTACCTATCATATATCGAGGGCAATATTACATGGGTTAAATGGAAAGAGATAACGAGCGCGATCACGCCTGACGTGTTAGCAGACGTCGACGTATTAATAATCGGACAGCCGGGAACGGGCTTCTCACCCGACGAGATGACTGCTATACAGAACTGGTTAAACCAGGGTAATAAGATACTGTGGGTGGCGGGAGACAGCGACTATGGATCGGGCCCAACAGTACAACAAGCCTGTAATGACCTACTCGACTTCATCGGTGCAAAGCTGAGGCTCGAGTATGGCGCAGTATATGATGACTACAATAACGCTGGAGCCTTCTACCGTGTATTAACAAGGGTAATGCCCGACAACGTGCCGAGCCTACACACGGACGTGCTTACCCAGAATATCACTAAGCCAATACTAATGCACGGTCCAGACGCTGTAATCTGGGTTGATGAGAACGGTAATTATCATAATCCCGTTAACGAAACATTCCCAGGACTAATAAGGATCGTGTGGAGCTATAACACCAGCTACATTGGAGACAACAACCCGCCAGCACCACTAGTCTACGACCCCTTAGACTATGGTAAGGGTACAGGAAACCACACATTCGTAATGGTTGCCGCCGAACATTATTCTGATAACAATGTAACTATTGTTGTCAGCGGTGAGTCGCCGTATGGCGACTACGAGCCAATGTATTCATGGCTATACCACAACGTGAGCCTAGACGGTCCACAATTCATAAAGAACATGGTGAAGTGGTTCAACTACCTGATAAAGCTGAAGCCAGCTGCGCCGAGCCTAACAGTTATCGCAGACATTACTGACCCGACCGGAGACGATAAGGGGCCTGGGACAGTAACCTATCCACTACACGACGAGTTCAAGCCTGGAGTATTCGATATGGTAAAGTTTAGAGTATGCATGAACGACACCCACATATTCTTCAGAGTAGTCTTGAACAACCTAGGAGACAACCCGTGGAACGGCCCCAACGGGTTCTCGGTACAGTACGTACACATATACCTACTGACAACAGACGACACACTACCAAAGAACTATTCAACCTACGGATTAAACGTATGGATATGGCACGGCTGGAACTACGCAATACTACTAGCGCCCGGATGGGCTGGAGCACCAGTACCACAGGGACAGGAAGCAGTAGTCTATGATGCACAAAACAATGTAATAGCATCACAGGAAGACGGTAAACTAGTCGTGCAGGGAGACAATACGACGAACTCAATCCTAGCAATAGTGCCCAAGACAGTGTTCAGCGACGTAGACCACATCGGAGACTGGATCGCAGTAGTAGCGGTAACGGGATTCGATGGATTCGCACCGTTAAAAGTTAGAGGATTCAACGTAACAGCACAAGACTGGAAGTTCGGAGGAGCCGATGAAAAAGCGTTGAAGGCAGGCGTGTTCCCATACATTGTAGACTTACTAGCACCAACAGAGCAGGATCAGTACAACATGCTCAGCAGCTACGATGCCGACACGGGTAAACTAGCTGTAATCGGCGGCGTAAAACTATCAACTGGTGAACTACAAACACCACCAGCAAACTGGACCCCACCAACAACGACCACACCAACACCCACAACGACTAGCCCGACAACAACGAGCCCCACGACAACAAGTCCAACAACTACTACAACACCGCCAACCACTACAAGCCCAGGAGGAACAACAACGAAGCCACCAGCAGGCAGTCCAACAACAACGAGTCCAGCTGGCGGAATATCACCAGTAGTATTATGGACTACTATTGGAATAATAATAGTGATAATAATAGTTGCAGTATGGTGGTTTATGAAGAAGTAAAAAATATCCTAATTATTTTTTAAACAAATCCCTTATATCCTATTTCTTCACTAGGAATACCGCTGCTATTATTATGATTATAATCGCTACTATTATTCCCCCAATTATTAAGTTGGTGTTTCCTCCACCGCTAGGCTGCTGGGGCGTAGAGGAAGATGCCGCGGTTGGCGTTGTAGATGTAGTGGTCGTGGTAGATGTGGGTGTGGTTGTTGTAGTTGATGTGGTTGATGTTGTAGTCGGCGTTGTAGATGTAGTAGTTGGGGTTGTTGGACTTGTCGTTGTCTCTGGTGGTGTCGTAGTTGTTGTAGGCGTTGTAGTAGTTGGAGTAGTTGTTGTCGTAGGCGTGTATCCCGGTGGGTAGAATGTTATATTGAATGTTTGCTCTGCTTTATGCCCTGCATAGTCCCATGCTACAATTGTTATCGGTATGGTTCTTGGCTGGTCTCCTAGGAATTTTACTACGATGCTATAAGTGTCTCCGCTGTACCTTGTTATTATGAGTGGGAATTTCTGCCCGTTTAACATTGTATATGCTGAGACGTTCTTTACTCCCCACGCGTCATCGGTTATCTTGAATAATAGCTTGACGTTCTTGTTGAGTCTTGGCGGGTATGGTATTGATAAGCTATACTGTATTGTCGGCGGCTGTGTGTCTTCAACATTATATATTGCGAAGTTTAGGGAGGAGTTTGGCGGTAGTACAAGGTGTACCGCTAGGAACATCCTCTCCCCGACTAAGCGGTACCCCTCAAGCTCTACATCGGCTCCGCCGGTTGAGTTTAGTATTTTTACTCCAACATAGCTACCCTTCCACGGGAAGTTTAATACGAGTGTTTTATCAATATTGATCTCCGGTAGCTTATTCTCTAGTGTTAATATGTAGGCACATCTAGCCTTGAAGTATGTGCCGTAATAATACATGTCGTCCTGTACTGTAGCGTTCCAGTTAGGAGTTACATCTGGCTCTGTTACAGGTATCGAGTTATATACTTGGACTGGTGAAACGTTCTTGAACCCTGTAAAGTATGGTGGTGCATAGGGGAAGGATAGGTTTAGGTTTGTAAGGTTTAACTCGATGAACTGTAATCCTTGATACCTACCAGTGCCTTGGCCGAGTGTAGTCGTTGTTATGAAGTATGTTGTTGTATGGGTCCTATTAGAATAGTAGATGTTGTATTGGTCGCGGTGTATGTGTCCCTGAAATATTATTGATACATTATAATCTTCAACCATTTTCAAGAAATACCTAGCGGCTGTAACGTTTCCGCCCCAGTAGTAGCTTAGGATCGATTGGGGGTTTTGGTGTGGATCACTTATCAATGAGGAGTTATAGGTTGTATTAATGAATCCTTGGTGCCAGAATAGTGGGTGGTGTAATTGTATGATCTTTATTGGTATATCCCTGTATTCCTCGAGAATCCCCTCAACTTCTTGCAGTGTCTTCCAGTCCATGTATCCGTCTTCCCTAGTATTAGTGCCGATGATCAATATTTTACCGGCTAATACCCTATACCAAGTAGTTGCTCCATAGTATACGAAGTAGTTGTTGTTTGGCCAGTCGTGGTTGCCGGGGTTTAAGAATACTGGTACTGGGTATAGGAAGCTATAACGGAAAGCTCTGGATTCTAGGTATTGTTGTACGGATGCACCGTCCGCTTCATCACCAGTATCTACTACGAAGTCTGGTGAAAGAGCCTGTGCTAGGATTAAGCCTGCGAACCTCCTGTTAATACCGATCACTGTATCCGGGTGACCCGATCCATAGTGTAGGTCGCTCATATGGACTAATTTAACGATGTCCCCTAAGCCGTTGATCACCCATACGCTTCTAGGTATGACGTGTTTCTCTGAGCCGACTAATACTAGATCGTATAGGCCGGGACGAGTATTGCTAGGGACAGTTACCTCAGCAGTGTTACCGTTAACGGTTACTGTTACCGTATAGTTTCTAATTAGGAATTCCTTCGCGTTACCATCCCACTCAATATTAACAATATACCCAGTGTTCACCGTATCGCTGAAGTCTTCCTTGAATACTACTCGGAACGAGTCGCCGGGAAAAACTACAGCGGGAGCTCCAGGGCTTGGAGTCCATACTGGTAACGGTTTTACTAGCTCCGTAATATCTGGTAGCGCATTATCTGTTTCACCAGCTGTTTTCGGAGCACTCTGGATCGCTGCTGCGGGGTAGAATGATGATATTAGTACTGTTAACAGGATCACGATGGTGGTTAAGACGAGCAGTTTTTTATACAATGTTCCTACTCACCACTAGCCTCCTAGATTTAATTACTCCCGTATACTTATGTACTATTTATAGATGCAGAGAGTATTAACGGTTTATTTCAACGTTATAGGATGGAGGAGCCTTGAAGAATAAGCGTAGGAGTAGAGGGTTTTCACACGAGAGGGACTTAGTTCACAGGCTATGGGAGAAGGGGTTCGCAGTAATTAGAGCACCTGCTAGCGGGGCTAAGGCTCGTAGATACGCTGTCCCAGACATCGTAGCTATTAAGCAGGGTGTTGTTTTAGCATTTGAAGTTAAAACCATACATAATGAGAGACCAGTATATATTCCAAACCGCCAGGTCGACAAACTATTGGAGTTCACTAAGCGTGCAGGCGGGAAGCCCTATATCGCGGTGAAAATCATCGGCATTACTGGTTGGAGGTTTATACCGGTCGAAGAACTAGAGGAGACGCGCGGTGGAAACTACCGTGTAAGTGTAGAGAAGATTCATAATAGTCTAAGATTACCCGATATAGTCTCGTTAATGCTTGGAAACAAGTTGTTAACAGATTATGCTAGCATCGGGGAGGAGGATTCATAGTTTAATATTATACGCTTTAAGCTCGACGATTAAGGGTTTCCCCATTCCCAAGTAGTCCTTGAAAACATATGCGATCGGCCACTTAGCCTTTGCATCAACATATACCTCAACTGTTGCATTTAGAGACGACGTGTACACGTAGACTATAGCCTCCCTCACCCCCAGTTTTGGATGATTTATTCTTGCATGATACGTTTTTGCTAAACGGTATTTCTCAATAGGGTAATAGTCCGGGTTATTTATTGGAACCCATGTATCATTAAGCTTTTCAACACTTTCACCAGTACTACTATACTCGAATACTTGGAGGAAGTATAAGTGGTAGTGAGTCGAGTTTATCCTACCTATGAAGAGTTTAATGGTCGCCGTAACGGTTACTAGTTTATTTGCTTTAATCGTGCCGGAGCCAATGTATACCGAATATGCTCCTTTAAACAGCCATGGATAAGGCTGGTTTAGGCTATTATGTATGCTGTAGAAGTAGTAGCCAGTAAGAATTACTAGGAGCATCAATATTACGGATAAAACTATCCTACGCCTAAAGACTAACCTCTTCAACTCCATTCTCAGCCCTACTCTGAAATCCTAATCCTTATCGGTATGTTATACTTATCCTCAAGCTTTCGCAGCTTCCTAATCTTCTTATTATATGTTTTAATAAGCCTCCTCGGCAGGATAACGATTATAGAGTTGTCTTCAACCCTAACATCGGCTCCCGGAAGCATCTGGATTATCCTTCTAGCAACCCTATCAATTACGCCGGTAGTTATCCTAGCCATGAATTTCTTAACCGGTATAACCACTGTCTGCTCACCGAACGTGTAGATCTCGTATTCTAGTTCATCGGTTAGGAAATCTCTAACCTCGATGACAGGTCTTGAAAGCTCTGCTTCTTTCAGCCCCGTTGGTAGTTTTACAGTCATCCTTACCTCGTACACCTTATCCACGTAGCCGTTCCTAATGAATATGACAGTATCTATTAGGCTTGGAATCATTCCCAGCTCTACCCTGCCTATAAACCTCTGTATAGCGTCTATCGGCGTCGTAGCATGTACCACCCCGATCATCCCTATACCTGCAAGCCTTAGATCAGCGTACAGCTTGAAGTCTTCATCGCTACGCATCTCGTCGAAAACGGTGTAGTCCGGCCTGGATAATAAGAGTATGTCGTGGAGCTCTCCGAGGTCGGCATAGTTTTTACTATACTGTGTTATCTCTGGTGGTAGGTTCATATCCCTAGGAGACTCTATTGTCTTAACTATTTTACCCATCCTCATATAGTACTCCGCTAATGCTTGTGCAAAGGTTGTCTTACCCATACCGGGGGCTCCAGCGATAAGTATCCCCTCAGCCCTCTCATTAAGCCTCTTAATAAGCTTCGGCGGTAGACTATAGTCTTCAAGGCTGAGCTTCTTCAGAGGCCTTACAGCGGTTATCTCCCAGCCATCGCTCAATGGAGGCCTCGTAATTACGATGCGGTATGTTCCAAGCTGAACGATCGTGGAGCCGAAACGATCGATCTCTATGAATCCATCAGTCCTCCTCTTAGCCTCCTCGATAACCTCATTAGCAAGCTCCTCAAGCTCCTTCCTAGACAACGCTTTATCCCCGATAACCTCGTAAACCCAGTCTCCAGGCCTACCCTTCTTAGCAATCGGCGGTACTCCCTCCTTCAAGTGTATACTCATCGTTACCTCGTCGAAGAATTCAGCGAGCCTAAACCTAGGAACCTCGCTTGGAGGTACGTAGATGACTGGTATACCCATTGTTTCAGCGACAACGGCTTGGACGCGATCCCCGGTTATTAGAGTTGCCCCCGTTTCATACGCGTAATCCCTTATCATGGAGTCAATTGCTTCGGAACCCAGCGTTTTAATATCTATTGCCTTCGGCTTCTCCCCGCCGATCTCGATTTCTATAAGGCCTTGATCAGCCAGTCTCCGAAGCCTCTTAATCTCCTCCAGCCCTGCATAGCCAGTAGCTCTACCCTTATTAGCCTGATGCTCTAGCTCAGCGATACTAGCCCTATGAATAACTACGCGGCCCCTAACACGGCCTTCCTCGACGAGCTTGCTGACAACACCCTCGATCAAAGCACTCGTATCCGGCACATATATTTCTACTTGAGGCGTTTTTATAGACAAAATAACAACACCAAAAACCAACACATCATTTCCAGAAATAGATAGATTAATACCCATAATATTATTTTTGAACACGCTATACTCATAAAGGCTGAATACGGGATATTTGATTTATAATGGTTTAATCCCATTCTACATGATTAAAGGAGGAAACATGTTTATGGTGTACTCGTTGAGTAGAGCTAGTAAGTTACTGATTGGTGTACTCCTACTAGTCCTAATATCCACTACATTAACATCATTCATAATAGCCAGCGGTAACACCGATAATAGGGAGCAGTTGTTCAAGCTGACGAGGAGGAGGATCCCGTCAAACCTTCCATGGTATCCATTAGCCGTTATAGGTGATAATAGGCCCCATGATGCAAGCCAGGTTAGATTCCCACAGGTATTCTACATGATCGTTGATGAGATAAGGGAGACGAAACCATTAGGCGTTATAGGTACGGGAGACCATGTAGGTAGAGGCGCTAAGCCGCAGATAGATGAATTATATAATACGTTGAAAGACTTGGAGAACGTATGGCTAGTGCTCGGAAACCACGACATATATACGCCTGGAAACATTACTTACTGGGAGAAACTAATAGGGCCCCAATACTACTACATAGACGATATACCGGGATGGAAGATCTTCTTCATAGACAGCGAAGCACGACTATCAACCGAGTGGAAGCAGCAGGTTAACTGGGTTTTCCAGAATCTTAAAGACGATGAAGCAGGCATACTAGTGTTCCACCGCCCAGTATACCCCTATGTAGAACACAACCTTGACGGTGAAAGGATAAAACCACTAATAACAGCAATAAAGCAGCACGATCATATAAAGCTAGTAATACAGGGACACTGGCACGGCTTCGCTGTAACGGAAAAACTGGGTATTACGTGGATCATTACTGGAGGCGCTGGAGCCCCATTATACTATTACCCCAAGAAGCCCTACGAGCCTAACACTATACTCGTCAAGGGCAAATACCACTACCTATACCTAATACTCTTCCCTAACCAAACCTATACATACTACCCTGTAAGAGCTGATGCCGCTAGTGGAAAAATAGTTATAGATAAGATCAATGAAACAGCCTACACGATCGAGAATACTAAGAGAAGCATATTCAACAACTATACATACGTACCAGTAAGGGTTAGCTACCACTATAAGAACTGGACTATCTACGCTGTAATACTAGCACCACCAAACAAAGATGTTACAGTAAACTTCAAACCAACCAGCTACACGGTTGAAATAACTTGTACAGCAAACACATGGTACGCCTACGCTCCACGGAAGAATAGTAGCGAAGCAATAGTAGCAAACGGCGTAGACCATCACGCAGTACTAGTACTCGGAAAGAAACCAGCTACAACAACAAGCCCAACAACTACAAGTCCAAGTAAAACAACGACAACGACACAGCCTTCAACGGCTACGTCTACGACAAAATCAAATAACCCCACAACTACAACCCCCACTGGCGGGGTAAATACTGGGTTAATAATAGCTGTAACCGTAGTAATCATAGGTTTAGTAATTGGGGGAGTGTTCCTAGTAAGGAAACATTAAGAAATTTAAAAACATGTTTTTATTATTTTTACTCTATCTTCGCCCTAGCTTTTTCCAGGAATTTCTCCACTAGTTCCTCGAGGCTCGGCCCCTTAACGATTTTAACCCTGAAGGATACTTTTACAACCGGCTTATTAATCTTGATCAGCCTGGTTATATCGCTAGGCGTTCCAAGCACAACGACTTCAGCAGGCGTATTATTAATTGATTCCTCTAGCTCCTTTAATTGTTCAGGCGTATACCCGGTGCTCGGTAGTACTGGGCCCATGTGTGGGTATTCCTCATATATCTTCTTGAAGAACCCGGTAACGTAGGGTCTTGGATCGATTATTTCACCACCATACTTCTTAGCAGCTACATATCCCGCAGCGTATGGGGCTCCACCATGTGTTACCGTTGGTGAGTCTTCGACTACTAGGACTTTTCTACCCTTCACTAGTTCTGGTTTATCAACTACTACTTCGCTAACAGCATGGGATATGACTGCTCTTGGATTAGCCTTCCTAGTATTCTCTTCAACCTTCTTAACCATGTCCGGGCTTGCTTGATCAATCTTATTGATTATTACAGCATCCGCTAACCTCAGGTTTACTTCGCCGGGAAAACTAGATACTTCAATACCCGGCCTAAGAGCGTCTGCAACCGTAATCATGTAGTCTGGCCTATAGAATGGCCAGTCATTGTTCCCTCCATCCCATAGTATTACCTCATTATCCTTCTCAACTATTCTGAGGAGCCTACCATAGTCTACTCCCGCATAAACCGGTAAGCCCATCCGGATATAGTGTTCATACTCCTCCCTCTCCTCAATAGTTGCATGATACTTGTCCAAGTCTTCATAGCTACGGAATACTTGCACAGCCATTTCCTCTAGGTCTCCATAAGCCATTGGATGCCTAACAATTCCTACCCGGTAGCCCTTATCTACGAGTATCCTAGCAATCTCCCTGGAGACACTGCTCTTACCAGCACCGGTCTTAACACCTGTAACAGCAATCACTGGCCGCGAGGATTCAAGCATTGTCTCCCTCGGGCCTAGTATCCTGTAATTCATCCCTAGGGCTAGTACCCTGCTGATAAGGTGTCCGACTTCTTCATAGGTGAGATCACTATATGATAGATAGGCTTCGTCGACATGGTATTTACCCGCTATCTCCTCGAGATAGTCCATGCTCAGTATCGGTATTCCATCCGGGTATAATCTACCAGCCAGGCTCGGCGGATACCTTCGGCCAGCAATGCCGGGTATCTGTGTCTGCAGTATAGCTACTACGCGGTACTCGGGGTTATCGCGGAAGTATACGTTGAAGTTGTGGAAGTCTCTCCCACCAGCACCTAGGATTACGACGCGTTTAACCAATACAAGCCACCCATTAGGAGCTGATTCAATTAATACTAGTAGCAGGTAATAATTAATCATGGGATCGATTAAAATAATTATTCATTAAAACAGGAGGAATAAGAAGGAAAAAGGATTATTCTTCAAAAACCAGGGTTATAAGATTAGTGGTTTTAGAAGCCTAGCTCTAGCTTCTCGAGCTTTTCCAGTGCTTTCGTAAGCCTCTTCATCATGATCTTTCTCTCAATGCTGGCTACTAGCCTCCTAGTTGAGATTACTGCGTCTGGGTTAACGCTTATACTGTCGATGCCGTTTTCTACTAGGAACTCTACTATTTCTGGGTATACGCTCGGTGCCTGTCCGCAGATACTTACGGTTGCACCCTTACTGTGTGCTTTCTGGATCAGCATCTTGATAGCGGCTAATACTGCTGGATCCCTCTCGTCGAAGTATCCCATCTCAGCCAGTATCTGGCTGTCGCGGTCTGTCGCTAGTACTAGCTGTGTCAAATCGTTGCTTCCAATACTAAACCCGTCAACGTACTCTGCGAACTTGTCTGCTAGGAATACTATGCTTGGAACCTCAGCCATAGCCCATACTTTGAAGTCTTTACCGCGCTTCAGTCCTTCCTCCTCCATGATCTTCAATGCTCTCTCGAGCTCCCATGTAGTCCTTACGAATGGGAACATCACCCATACATTAGTTAATCCCATCTCGTCGCGTACCTTCTTGATAGCCCTAACTTCTAGCCTGAAGGCTGGCTCATACTTGGGGTGTATGTATCTGCTAACGCCTCTCCAGCCGATCATTGGGTTCCTTTCTTCTGGCTCATACTTCTCACCGCCTTTTAGTCCGCGATACTCGTTTGTCTTGAAGTCGCTGAACCTTACAACTACTGGCCTTGGATAGATTGCTTGTGCAACCTTTGCAATACCCTCCGCTAGCTTGTCGACGAATAAGTCTCCCTTACCCTGCTCGATCAGGTATAATGGGTGGTACTGTACCCAGTCCGTAATGATGAACTCGATCCTCATCAGCCCTATTCCATCGAAGGGCAGATCCTTGTATCTCTCAATAGCGTCCGGTTCTCCAAGGTTCATATAGATCTTCGTGGCTGTTACCGGGTAGAGTGGTAGTAGCTGTTCGGGGCTTATGCCTACCGCTGCTACACCAGCCGTTGCTTCTTCTTTGGGCTTTACTAGTTCTTCAACGATGCCTTCATAGACTACTCCCTTACTACCATCAACTGTTACTTCTGTACCGGACTTGATTACCTGTGTTGCATTCCCAGTACCTACGACTGCGGGTATTCCCAGCTCTCTGCTTACGATTGCTGCGTGGCTAGTCATTCCTCCCTCATCAGTAACGATCGCTGCAGCCTTCTTCATTAATGGTACCCAGTCCGGATCAGTCATCTTCGTTACTAGTACTTCACCCTCCTTAAACTCGTCTGCCTCCTTACTGTGTGGGTCGAAGATAACCTTTGCAACACCCGCGCCGACGCCGGGGCTTGCTGGTAGTCCACGTACGAGTATCTTCGCCTCTGATAGCTTTACTATGTTCTTACCCTTGATTTCCGCCTTCTTAGCTGCTTTAGCCTCCTTCTCCTTCCTTACACTCCAGACTGTTTCGGGCCTAGCCTGTACTATGAATACGTTGTCCGGGAATGGTATGTCGAAGTCTACTGCCCATTCAATGTCCATGTGTCTACCGTAGTGTTTCTGTATTAGTATTGCTAGTTCTGCAAGCCTCTTAACTTCTTCATCGCTCAACGCCGGCTTGTCTGGGTCGAAGATCTTTACTATTTCTAGGTGTGTAGCCGGGTTTCCTTCCTCGTCAACCCATACCTTCTTCTCCTCATCCCAGTGTAGCTCTACGTTCCTACCCTTCGTTGGATCAAATGTTATTGCTAGCGTCTTGTGGTGCACCTTTCTCTCAACGATTTCCATCGTGGACTTGTCAACTATCCACTCGTCCGGGGTTACCTTACCGCCTACAACTGCTTCTCCAAGGCCCCAGCTGCCCTCGATGACTACTACTTTCTCATCACCCGTTACCGGGTGTAGCGTGAACATTACACCAGCTGATTTACTGTTAACCATTTTCTGCACTGTAACGCTCATCAATGACTTCTCATGGGGTATACCCTGAGCTACACGGTAGAATACCGCCCTACTAGTGAATAGGCTTGCCCAGCAGCGTTTCACATAGTATACTACGTTGTCTTCACCATAAACGTTTAGATACGTGTCCTGCTGCCCAGCGAAGCTTGCTTCAGGCATGTCTTCTGCCGTTGCACTACTCCTAACAGCTACACGGAGCTTTGCAGGCTCCATGTTTAGCTTAGCGGCTAGCTCCCTGTAATACTTCCTAATCTCCTCTTCTACTTCGGGAGGCATCGGGGTATTCATGATCATTTCTCTTATCTTAGCAGTTGTCTCGTCCAGAGCCTTCTTATCGTTAACGTCCAGCTTGTTCAACATAGGATAGATCTTGTCCTTCAGCCCGGTTTTCTCGATGAAGTACTTGTAAGCGTAAGCCGTTACAGCGAAGCCCGGTGGTACCGGTATCCCTGCTCGCAGCATTTCTCCGAGGTTAGCGTTCTTACCGCCTACTAGGACTACGTCATCCTTAGTTACTTCGTCAAGCCATAACACGAATCTCTTCTCTTTAGGAACACTCATCTCTAATACACCAATCCATAATTGTTTATTCTTGGAAAGACCTATACCGTGGTTTCCTTATAAGCATATTGGAAGGGATATATTATTCATGTATGGATGGATATATACACGTATAATAATAGGATGAGTAATATATTCAATAAAGACGGGGCTACTTACGCCTCTTCTTCCTGCCGACACGGCTACGAAGTAATACCCAGTAAACCCAAGCCTTCCTCTTAATAGCTTCACGATGCGGGTGAATCGTTCCATCAATATAGGATGCGTAGCGTGTACCACTAATTATCTTCGCTTTAAGCTTAGCATCCGCTTTCGCCGCTACTGCTACGAGTATAGTAGCATGCAGGAGCTCCAGCCTCCTAATATACTCGTTAAGCCTCTCCCTCTCCTCCTCCATAAACCTCGTCGTATGGAGGCCTCTCCGGAAAACCGGGTTCTCGATTATAGCTTTTAGGAGGGGAATATTCGTCTGAACACCCAGTATCAAGTACTCATTCAGGGCTCTGTGTAGCCTATTAATTGCTTCAGCACGGTTAATACCCCACGCGATAAGCTTAGCGATCAACGGATTATACTCGCCGGGCACGTCGACGCCATAAGCAACTCCGGAGTCAACCCTAACACCCGGCCCACTCGGCTCTAAATACCTCGTAATCCTACCCGGTGAAGGCATTAGTGATAATGGGTTTTCAGCGTTAATCCTAGCCTCTATTGCGTGTCCATGCATTTTAATACTCCTCTGTTTAAGCGATAGGCTTCCATCTAACGCTATCCTAATCTGCTGCTTAACAATGTCTATACCAGTAATCATCTCCGTTACCGGGTGTTCTACTTGTAGGCGGGCATTGATCTCCATGAAGTAGTGTTTCTTACGCTTCATATCGTAGAGCATTTCAACCGTTCCAGCATTAACATATTTTATATGCTTCATCAACTCAACAGCATCATTGAGAAGAGCTTTCCTCTCCCTACTCGATAATACAACCGCTGGAGCCTCCTCAATTATCTTCTGATGCCTCCTCTGAATACTGCAATCCCTCTCGTACAGGTGTATAATGTTCTCCCCATCACCCAGTATCTGGACCTCGATATGCTTAGGGTTTTCAATGTATGGTTCAACGTATAGCCTTGGATCCTTGAAAGCGTTTTCAGCCTCCTTCCGGGCCTGCTCATACATGTCCTCGGCTTCCCCGCTGCTCCTAACGATCCTCATACCCATTCCCCCACCGCCGCCAACAGCCTTTATGATAACCGGGTACCCATGCTCCTCGGCGAACTCAACGATATCATCAGGATCATCAACGACCATATAAGGTAGTGTCGGTATACCCGCTTCCTCAGCCTGTTTCTTAGCCATTACTTTATCGCCTGCAAGCCTCATGATCTCCGGCGGAGGGCCGATGAAGATTAATCCCTTCTTAACGATTTTCTCAGCAAATAAGGGGTTCTCACTTAGAAACCCGTATCCCGGGTGGATAGCGTCTGCTCCAAGCCTGATAGCGGCATCTATTATTTCATCCATGTCCAGATAACTCGGGATCTCAGCGTCTTCAGCCATAAACCTCCTATGAAGCGCTTGTTTATCAACACGAGTATAGACTCCTAGAGGAATATAACCAAGCTCTTTTATGCTACGGGCAATTCTAACAGCTATTTCTCCGCGATTAGCTATAAGTATCCTATAAGTCAAGACATTAGACACCGCGAAACCTACTAGTGATCAACTATTACAGCCGGATTTCATTAATTGATTAACTATTACGGCTTAAAACCTTGTCTATCCCACTGGTTCTATCGCCCACGAACCATGAAGAGAAGCTTAAGCGGGTGATCTTAGACAATAGTCTAAACCAGCATGCATTCATACTAGAAATAAGTAAGAGTAATCGATTTAAGGCTACCGAGGGCTCGGAAGAGCTCATCAATACTACGATACCTATCAAGCGTTTTAAGCACTTCTAAATCCTCAATACTCAACGGAGCCCTTCTGTAAATTGCTAGGCTGGGCCCAACGGTTTCAATAACGTGTCCAATACCCCTATCTAGGAATAAGTTTGTAATACTCCGTACATCGGCCTGGCTAGGAATGGGTAGGTTCGATGGATGGGTATGTGCTGCGAAACACTGGTTGAGCCCACCGGGGATAATGACTTTATCCCCCTCGCCCTCGACTAAGAATGCTTTACCACTGAATAGTATTCCTAGATAGTACTCTACGTGTTTCTGTAGTGATCGGGCCGCGTAGTTTTTCATTGTGTAGTGTAGGGTGCTTTTGTAGACTCGGACTACTTCATCGTAGAGCTCCGTGTAGTGCTTCCTACCAATCCCCTCCTCAGCATACAAGTCATACTTATCCATGAACACATCAATACTCTCACTTAACGGGTAATTACAATCCACACCTTCAACAATAACGCTCTCCTCTTCTATCGATGTAATCGTGTAGTATAGATCAGCACACTCGGCATCCTCGTATACATCCTCGAGGAAGTTTACGAGTCGGGACAGGAAGCCAATCTTCCTCGTCGACTCATCCTCAATAATCCTCTGATGCTTAATCGCCAACTACGCCTACCCCCAACTAATCTTCCCGGATAATTTAGCTAGCGGAGTTATTGATGCAATCATTAAAGATATGCTGAGTATAAATGTTAGTACCGGGTTAATAGTCATTAATAACCCGCCTATATATGGTGAGGGTATCCCGGCTAGAGACCTAGCGCTATCGGTTAAAGCCCTCAACCTCCCAACCATGTGGGGGCCTAGAAGGGTTGTAATCAACGTATTATATGCTGAAACCCAAAACGCAATACTAAAACCGAGGAATATGCTTGAAGCCATTAATAATGGATAGTCGAACTGCAACAGTACAAGGCCTATGGCCCCAATAACTTCATAGATCATTAATGCTTTCAACGGTTTTATAAGATCGGTTATATGACCGGCCCCATAAGCGGTGAACATCATTGATAAGCCCATTAACGTGTTATAATCACCGATCTCCGGATCGGTTAAGCCCCTATACTCTTTAAAATATGAATTAAGGAGGGGGAACCAGAGCCTCCATGCAAAACTATCCATTAGAGAAAACACTATCAAGGGTAGAAGGCTCTTAGGGAAACTAATCATAGCTTTATATCCATCAAGTATGCCCGTCCAACCGGTAGTCCTACTACTCCTCTCCCTATAACTTAGCAGTAATGCTACATAGGTTAAAAAGGATCCTATTAATGAGATGATCCCGATGATTATCATTAGCGTTCCATAGCCTATATAGGTCGTCCTACCTATTGTAAATGATGTAAGAGATCTTGTTAAGTTGAAGAGTATTATGAATAAACTATATATCCTACCCATATACTTCTCCGTAACAATATATCCCACAATTCTATTCCTAGAAGGAGACCAAACCATTAAGCTAAGCATAGAGATCATGTATGAGACTACTAGGAGTGGATATGAATTATTCAAGACGGGTATAATTAGTGATCCACCCATGAATAGCCCGGATAAAAACATTACCTCCGCCGCATAACCGTGGTCTACGAGGTACCCGAATAATGGAAGGACTAGGATCATTAGCCCGGATGCGATCATTGCTATTTCTCCGAGATCGCTTGTCCTATACCCTATTGATAGTATGTATAATGGAAACAATATCATGAAACCAGACCTACCCACACCCCTAAGCACAGTATACCCATAAAGCGTCAACAATGCACCACGATTAGATACAACGCTCAACCATCAGCACCAACACGTCTCATACACTATTAACCCTTAACTATTAATCAGTAAGCCCAACAATCACTTTAAGAAGCTAAAACATAGTTATAAAATAATCACCGATACAGGGATCGAGCTGAGAGGATCGAGAAATGGATTGTATCAAAGTCTCCAGCGAATCCTTAAAGGAAAAGGGGATTGCTGGAGTGATTGATTGTAGGGCGAACAAAACAATTAATATACCGGGGATAAGCGGGATTAACGCGATAGTTAGGGAAGCATCAAGTATTATTGGTTTAAAGAATAGGATCGTATTCATGGATAATGAACCGATCGGTGGAGACTACATTGTTTACCGTTACCGCTCATACTACAAAGGAGACAGCTATATTTCTATAAGAGTTGTGAGGCGGGAGAACAGGGTGTTTAGACTGCTTTTCGTAGTACCAGTGAAACTGCGTAGACTGCTCGATGATTTTGAAGCTGGAAGGAGTATTAGAGATTTGAATATTGGAGTAAAGCGTAACATGTACAATGGGGCTCCGGGTCAGAAATATATTCCAGACTTCATTATCTACAGGATCCTTGGCCAGCCAGTAGTTGATTTATCTAATTACAGGCTACGGGTTGATGGCTTGGTTGAAAAAGTATTAGAGTACGGGATCAATGATCTCTATAGACTACCGATGAAAAATATTCGCAGAGACTTTCACTGTGTAACTGGCTGGAGTATTCGCGGCGTTGAGTGGAAGGGTATTCCACTAGAATTCTTTTATCGGGAAGCCCGTGTCAGTGGTAGGGCTAAATGGGTTTACTTCACCGGGCTGGATGGTTATACGAGTATAGTACCATTAGAAGACTACTTGGCGGAGGAGGGAATACTAGCATTATTCATGAACAGGGAAAAGATTAGCCCGGATCACGGATTCCCCGCTAGAATAGTAATCCCTCACCTTTACGGGTGGAAGGGGGTTAAATGGGTTCATAGGATCACCTTCATTGAGGAATACCGGGACGGTTACTGGGAGGCCTTAGGCTATCACCCACGCGGTAATGTCTGGTTAGAGGAGAGGTTTAAGACTGGGTGATTTTCTACAAAAACCTTATTTGTATTGGATTGACCAAGCGGTTTATTACACCTATACATCCATAATATTATATTGTGGTTGAATTGACTAGGCGCGTAGAAGATATTAGGGAGAAGATAATCGAGGCTGCTATGAGGGTTTTCGCCCAGTACGGGTATTTCAGAGCTCCAATATCCCTTATCGCTAGGGAGGCTGATGTTTCGAAGGGTCTGATATTCTGGTATTTTAGGAGTAAGGATGAATTAATACTCGAGGTTGCATCTAGGAGTTTGCCCCTCGATGTTATCAATGATTGTTTAAAAACTGATCTTGAAGGCTTAGAATTCCTAAACTGCCTTGGTGGGAAATACCTTGATAAATACACTAATCCCATGTATAGGAATCTAATGCTCCACACTGTGTCGATCGAAGAATTATATCCATCTCTTAAAGAGAAGCTCAGGGAAATATGTGAGAAGCACATGGTTAAGATCGCTGAGAGGGTTTACGGTAAAAGCGGTAAAGCGGAGATCGTAAAGATGAGGACCTTCTTCGGAAGCCTACTATGCTACACGCTTAGAGTACCCCGGAATATCTCTAGGAATGAATACCTTGAAATCCTGGTTAAAACTGTTTATGGGGCCTAGTTTTCCCCGTCAATGATGACAGCGTTTTTACTAGTTCAACATATACATCGACTGCTCTATGTAGCGAGTCTATGGTTACGTATTCATCGATTTTATGAGCAATACCCGGTTCTCCGGGTCCATAACTTGCGGCTTGTATGCCCTTATAAGTATAGTATCTTAAATCTAGGCCACCCACACAAATAGTTCTACGCGGCTTAACTCCCAGTACTCGATTAATAGCGGTCGATAATGCTTCAACGATCTCGGAGTCTGGATCGGTGAATGCAGGCTCCATCTTCTGTAAAACCTCCAGCTCAGTATCAGCACCAGCTTCTCGAGAAGCTTTTTCAATGTATTCCTCCAGCTCCCGTATAACGGTCCCCGTATCCTCCTCGATTATTAGCCTCCTATCAATGCTGAAGCCGACGATTCCAGGCACTATATTAATACTGCCGGGGCTCCAGAGTTTTCCGCCAAGGGTGGCTGTCGGGTATTCTCCCCCAGCCTGATCATATATGTATCTGCTCTTCCGCTTCTTCAATGCTGGGAGGTATTCTTCGATTAAGTACTTAGCAACGTAAACCATTTTCTCGAAGGCGTTAATGCCCTGCCACGGTGTTGAACCATGTGCTTGTCTACCTTTAACTTTGATCCGGGCCCACACTAGCCCCTTATGCCCGTGCCATATATTGTTCATCCCGCTTGGCTCTGCGATAACAGCCCAGTCAGGCCTTGAACCAAGCATATTTACTAGGTATCCGGTACCGGTTTCGCCGCCGATTTCTTCGTCGGGAACAACTGCTGCCTCAACGATTATGCCGGGCTCTTCTCCTTGTGCCGCTAGGTATATCATTGCTGATAGGAAAGCCGCTATCCCTGCCTTCATATCGGTTGATCCCCGCCCGTATATTCTCCCATCCTTCTTTAAGGGTTTAAAGGGATCTGTAATACTCCATCCTTCACCAGGAAATACTACGTCATAATGCCCGTTGAATTGGAGTACTCGATCACCACTACCAATCCTTGCTAGCAGTATGTATCTAGGCTTATCCGGGTTATACTCCTCTGAAAGCTTATTACGCACGTACTCGTCGGGAACCCTATGTATCGTTACGTGTAATCCATGCTGCCTCAATATCTCAGCGTAATACTCCACGAGTTCCCCGTAACTCTCCCCCAGGACTGTAGGGTACTTAATACTCTCCAACAGGATCCTTTCCGATAATTCGTAAACCCAGCTTGGGAGCTTAGCCAATAGTTTATCACCTATAAATAGAGTCATGTAAAGCATACAATTTAAGCCTTGGAATAGAACAGTAAGAATATAGGGTTTGAAAAATAACTCTATTTATTTCCTCACAACTATGTGTACGTGTTTCGCGAGAGACTCTTCTTTCAACTGGTTCCAGTATTTAATGTTTAATATACATCCCGGATCAGGTGCTGTTACATCCCCGAAGTATGCGTAGGCACGGGCGCGGCATCCTCCGCAGATGTTGCGGTATGGGCATATCTTGCATGTTCCCCATAACTTGCTACGATCCCTTAGTGTCTTGAATAGCGGCGCTGTAGTCCATAGTTCCCAGAAGGGTTTTTCCCGTAGGTTCCCAACCGGTATTGGTAGGAATACGCATGGTATTAGCGTCCCATCCGGCTGTAATCCTGCATATATTCTACCTGCTCCGCATCCCCCCACGAATTCCGCTACGGCTTTAACAACTGGATCACCACCAACGTAGAAGTGCGTAGGAGCTACTTCCTCCCCGCCGCTAAGCTGTAGGGAGACCCTTCCGTATTGAGGCGCCGTACTTACTATTTCAATCTTCCTCTTCTTCATCTCCTTAAAGATCGTTCTCAGGAACTCCTCCCTCTCCAAAGGGTCTAGGTCTAGCCACATATTCTCCTTACCACGTCCTACTGGGACGAAGTTGAAGAATACTACTCTCTTAACCCCTATGCTTTCAGCTAGGTCTAGTATATCCTCGATCTCGT
Source organism: Desulfurococcales archaeon (assembly GCA_027002875.1). Classification (GTDB taxonomy): domain Archaea; phylum Thermoproteota; class Thermoprotei_A; order Sulfolobales; family Desulfurococcaceae; genus WAON01. Next base: position 172 of record JALWZC010000118.1, on the reverse strand, counting down.
CTATATTTGCCTTAGTAACAGTTGTAGCCATCGCATGATTAATCCCTAGCTTCACAGCGTTCTCCAAGGCTTTAACTGCACGCTCCCAAGCACCGGGTACTCCGCGGAACCAGTCGTGTTTCTTCGGGTCAGCACTATCAACCGATACTTCAACGTATCTCAAGCCGAGCTC
>JALWZC010000117.1 GCA_027002875.1 Desulfurococcales archaeon | reverse complement strand
GTGTAGGGGAATTATTGGGGAGGGCTGATGAACGCGGGATTCTTAGGGAGGTGATCGATAAGCTTGCATTGAGGAATATCATTGATAGGAAGATCCAGGAATTGAGTGGTGGAGAACTCCAGAAGTTTCTAGTTGCAGCTGTTTTATTGAAGGATGTAGACGCTTACTTCTTCGACGAGCCATGTAGTTATCTGGATGTAAGGGAGAGGATGAGGGTTGCAGAAGCAATTAGGGAGTTCATAGATGTTTCTCGTAAATATGTTTTCATCGTGGAGCACGACTTAATGATACTAGACTACATAAGCGATTATGTCTCAGTTATATATGGTGAACCGGGAGTATACGGTATAGTCTCGAAACCCTACGGTGTTCGTGCAGGGATAAACCACTACCTAGACGGGTATCTGCCGGCTGAGAACATGCGTATACGCCGAGAACCTATAAGGTTCCACGTAATCCTTGAATCCACACTATACCCGGAGAACGAGTACCCCGTGGTTAAGTGGGAGAAACTAGTGAAAACCTACAAGTCTTCAGGTTTCAAACTACTAGTTGAGGAAGGAGAGGCTTATCCGGGAGAAGTCCTTGGAATAATAGGGCCGAACGGCATCGGTAAGACAACTTTCATCAAAATACTAGCAGGCAGGCTAGAACCGGATGAGGGGCAGGTACTAGTATCTGTTGAGAAGATCAGTGTTAAACCCCAGGAGCTATCCCCTAAAGTTTTCCTCGAGGAAACAGTAGCAGCAAACCTTCGAAGAGCAGATCCATTAACACTAAACCCGAGCTCATGGATATATGCAGAACTAGTCAGGAAGCTCGGCTTAAACAAAATGCTCGATAGAAGCGTTGAAGACTTAAGCGGTGGGGAACTACAGAAGCTAGCGGTAGCAGTAGCACTAGCAACACCGGCAGACCTATACCTACTAGACGAGCCATCAGCCTATCTAGACGTCGAGGAGAGACTCAGCGTAGCAAGGGTTATTAGGAGGATAATCGAGGAGAAGAGGAAAACGGCCCTAGTAGTAGAACACGACCTCATGCTACAAAACTACATATCGAACAGAGTAGTAGTATTCACCGGGAAACCGGGAATAGAAGGGAAAGCCTCTAAACCGATGAGTAACAGGCAGGGATTCAATAAGCTACTAGGAGAACTAGGAATAACGGTCAGAAAAGACCCCCAGACAGGTAGACCAAGAGTAAATAAGCCAGGCTCATACCTAGACCGAATACAAAAAGCCAAAAAACAATACTACATAGCATAAACAAGTGAGTTTAACCCCTTACGAAACACTCTTAAGGAAACCCCTTCGCAGAACGGATATATTTATTTAAACAATTGTTTAAAAAATTCTATAATACAAACAAATAACCCTAAATAAAAGATTTAAAAGCCCCCAACAATCATAACAATAAATACAAGAAAAATACACCTGACGGTGGTTTCTCAGGATGAGTGAAGAAAAAATCACACTCTCAATCATAAAAGCAGACGTAGGTTCAATGAGCGGCCACGTAATGCCCCACCCAGACCAACTAGCTGCAGCAACAAAGGTATTAGCAGAAGCAAAACAAAAAGGAACAATCATAGACTTCTACGTGACACACGTAGGAGACGACATCCAATTGATCATGACGCATAGGAAGGGTGTTGATCATCCCGATATTCATGGGTTGGCTTGGGATGCTTTTCAGGCGGCTGCTAAGGTTGCCCGGGAATTGAAGCTTTACGCGGCTGGGCAGGATTTGTTGAGTGATGCTTTCTCCGGTAACGTCCGGGGTCTTGGACCGGGTGTTGCTGAGATTGAGATGGTTGAGCGTAAGGCCGAAACAGTTATAACGTTCCATGCAGACAAGACTGAGCCGGGCGCATTCAACCTACCAATATTCAGGATATTCGCAGACCCATTCAACACTGCGGGACTAGTAATTGATCCGAGGATGCATGATGGATTCATATTCGAAGTATACGATGTATTTGAGGGTAAAAGCGTAAAGCTAAACGCTCCCGAAGAAATGTATGATATACTAGCACTAATAGGAACACCAAGCAGATACGTAGTAAGAAGAGTATACAGGAAAAGCGACAACCTACAAGCAGCAGCAGTAAGCGTAGAAAGACTAAACCTAATAGCAGGAAAATACGTGGGCAAGGACGATCCAGTTGCTATTGTTAGGGCTCAGCATGGTTTGCCTGCTGTTGGTGAGGTGTTGGAGGCGTTTAGTTTTCCGCACTTGGTTGCTGGTTGGATGCGTGGTAGTCATCATGGACCGATTATTCCGGTGCCGCAGAGGTTTGCTAAGGTTACCAGGTTTGATGGTCCACCGCGTGTTATGGCTCTTGGATGGAATATTGCCCACGGCAAGTTGATTGGACCCGTTGACTTATTCGATGATGTAGCCTTCGATGAGACCCGCAGGCTTGCATCGATGATTGCAGAGTACATGAGGCGTCATGGGCCATTCATGCCTCACCGTCTAGGACCAGAGGAGATGGAGTACACTACTCTGCCGGCAGTACTGGAGAAGCTTAAGGATAGGTTCGTTAAGACTGAGGAAGTACATGTGATTAAGAGGCATAGTGCTCTGCTCTCCGGTGAGGAGGAGGCTCACGACTAGCCTTGTAGTATTCTTTTAACTATCAATTAGTTTTTTCTCCCTCTATGAGTCTTAGCTTTGGATTAGTGCTTGAGGGGTGTTGTTTAGGGTTGGTGAAGCCTATAGTTGCTGTTAATTATAAAGCGTATTATCCGTATAGCTTCGGCGAGCACGCGTTAAGGATTGCTCGGGATGCTGTTAGGGTTTGGGAGGAGACTGGTGCTAATATAATTCTTGCACCACCATTCACCGAGCTAGCTAGGGTCTTGGATGTTGTTAAGGGTAGTGGTGTCGAAGTCTATGCGCAGCATGCTGATCCCGTTGAGCCCGGTGCCAGGACTGGGTTTATACCGTTGGAGGCTTTGAAAGAGCTAGGTGTCCACGGCGTAATACTTAACCATAGCGAGCACCGCCTAAAACTAGCAGATATTAACTGGTTGATCAAGAAGGCTAAGAAGCTCGGCTTAAAAACACTTGTATGCGCAGACGTACCCGAGACTGGTGCAGCCGTAGCAGTATTGGGCCCGGATATGGTTGCTGTTGAGCCACCCGAGCTTATTGGTACCGGTATACCCGTTAGTAAGGCTAAGCCGGAGGTAATTACTAATAGTGTAGAGTTGATCCGGAAGGTTAACAAAGACGTAGTAATACTCACCGGTGCAGGGATTAGTAAGGGAGAAGACGTCTACGCCGCAGTAAAACTCGGAACGCTTGGAGTACTAATTGCATCAGCAATCGTTAAAGCAGAGAAACCCTACGATGTAATAAAGGATATGGCCCTTAACGGTTTCAAAGCACTCCAATCCTAAATCACGACTCTAAATCCTTAAAAGCTATTTTTTAAACCCCAAAAACACCATCATTCTAATATAGTGCCGCCGTAGCTCAGCCCGGTAGAGCGCCGGCCTCGTAACGGGTCTAGAAACAATAAACCGGAGTCGCGTGAAAGCCGGTGGCCGCGGGTTCAAATCCCGCCGGCGGCTTCGCTTCCGTTATTCTACTTTTAACAGATTGTAAAACACGTTGTACGAAACCATTACGCGATAATATCCAATAAAAATTTACAGCGAATATGTGATATGTATTATAATGACTGAGGACAGGTATCGGGCGTGATCCAGTGCCTCGTTTAATCTCATCACTGATAATTACGCTATTAGTATTAGTTAGCACAGTGATGTATGTATCAGCGGCTTCTACTTCCTATAGCATTAACAACTATTATTCAGTAAATAGTGCTCAGTATCGCGTATTAACTAATATTTCCGGACAGAAATTCTACTTATTCAAGCTCGACCCAGCATCTGATGAAGCTGTTATTAATACTGTGAGTATTTTCTGTGAGAACACATTGTATAATGTTGCTGTTGAAACAATGAATTATGAGAATTCAATGGATTTCGAGAAATCATTCGGTAAGAGGCTGAATTATAAGCAGAGCTTCCTTGCTAAGTATGGTATATGGTATAGATACGTTGAGTTCGAGAATGCATTGATCATATATACGAGTATAGGATACATGTACTACAAGTATGGTGATGGAAAAGTACATACCCTCCACATACTTGGGGCAAACTTCTCGAAAAATCTGAAAGATATTATCGATATAAAACTGCTTGCCTGGCTGAACTTCTCAGTAGTGTATGGGGGTATAAGTGGGCGCGGTGTTAAAGAGATTACAGGGTATAGAGGGGTGAAGACGAAGAACGGTGTAATAAACCTTGGAACATATACTCGCAAAGTCTACGAGGAACCCTTTGAAAAATACTATATAACAATCCATAATGTAAGGATTGCTTACCCGTTTAAAATAGGTGTTGAAGAAACAGCTAATGGACCCCTGCTCAAGTATTTTGAAGGATTCATACCTTTCGGAATAGTTGAGAAAAAGATAGTCGTTAATGATCGAGTATTACAAGTAATTACCAGGGAATACAGTAAAGCGACCGGTATCAACGTTGAAGATCCCGGTGAACTAGTAGTCTTAGACATGTACTACGCGATCACGCCTGATAACAAGCATTTAGCGCCAATGATACTCGTAGAGAAGAATGACACAGACAGGGTAACACTCATAGCATTACTCGGGGACAAAGCTAAAACCCTTTATACAATGACTCTCACAGGACAATATAATCCAAGTGATCCAGAGATTAACCTGGTAAAGGCTATATTAGAAGATACTAGGAATACGCATAACCCATATAATGTATTAATACAACCATTAGCCTTAACGTTTATAGTTATCGTCATTGTACCCGTATCATATATGGTTTATAGAAGAGTTAAGGTTAGAAAACATTCCAAGTAATCTCTTTAGAGGACTTGTCTAATCTTTATTTCATGGATTTCTGCCTCTCTCCTACCATAGGCTTCGATTATTATTTCTCCATAGGTTATTTCTCCCTTATTTTTGAGTAGGTTGTATAACGCATTAACTCCCTTCTCATAATCTAGCGTCTTCCCCTTAGAGTCTATGTAGTAGGGTGTTATTCCGTAGTATATTGTTAGTTTCCCAGCTATTCTCGGATCAGTTGTTCCAACATATACTGGTATTTGTGGGCGGAACCTTGATATTAGTGGTGGGGTTGTCCCCGTCTTCGTGTATAGTAGTATTTTAGTACCTATTTTCTCGGCTAAGAGTGTGAGTCCTAAACCATACTTATCCCTTATACTAGTGGGTTTGATTTTTTCACGTGTATCTGTGATCCTTGAGTTGAGGATTCTCGAATCAGCTGATCCAATAATCCTCTTTAACCATCTGACAGCTTCAACCGGGTACTTACCAATAGCTGTTTCATCGGTTAATAGGAGCGCGTCTACTAGGTCGTATACAGCATTCATAACATCTACAACTTCACTCCTACTAGGACGGGGGTAGTTTACCATTGTTTCAAGTAATTGTGTTGCTACAATACTTGGTTTGCCCTGGATTATGGCTTCTCTACTGATCCTTCTCTGAAGTGCTGGTAGTTCTTCTAGGCTATAATGCATTCCTAAGTCTCCGCGGGCGATTATTACTGCATCAGATGCTTCAATTATCTCTCTTAAATTCCTAATAGCCGAGCGAGTCTCGATCTTGGAAATGATTCCTAGGTCGCTTCCTCTACTCGCCAGTATATCCCTCACAACGTGTACATCCTTCGAAGACCTTACGAAGCTTAATGCTATGTATGATAATTTTTTATTAATGCTAAACTCGAGGTACTCCATATCTTTATCCGTTAGTGTTGGTAGGTCTATCTCCTTCCCAAAGATGATTATGGTTTTCCGGGGGCTGAGTACTGCATCGTTTAAAACTAGCCCCGTAGCTTCATTCTCGTCGACATCTATAATTCTTAGAATAATACGTCCATCATCGATTAACACGGTATCTCCAAGCTCTAGTGTTTCGAAGAACTTCTTAACGGGTATAGGGATAATGCCCTCCTCTTCAGTTTTTTCAGCATATACTAGTCTAACCTGCTGCTTCATCTTAACTTCTTGCTCAGGAATCTCCCCGATTCTAACCTGAGGCCCTGGAAGATCACCTATGATTGAAACCCTCCGCTCAAGTTCACTCACTACTTCATTAATCATCTTAATCCATTCGTCCCAAATGCTAGGCTCGCCGTGGCTATAGTTGATCCTGAAACCACTAACCCCCTCACTAACCAGCCTTCTAATAATCTCGTATTTTGCAGATGATGGTCCTAATGTTACGAGTATTTTTACGCGGAGGTTATTCATAGTTCACCACGCAGTACAACTAGATATATACTGCTATGCTTAGCTTCGCGTATACTCTTTATACTCCCTAACGATCTCCTCGATCGGCCTCGGCGTTGGAGAAGTATATATTAAGAACCCGATATAAGCTAGGATCCCGGATATTATCAACATTATTATGAGTATAGTATACCTTATTAATAAATCCGATAAACGAACACCAGCAACTACTGCATCAGGCGCTATCACTAATCCTACGAGATAGATTAATGCAATAGTGATCCCTACAAGCATTAACAATATCCCAGTAACCCTTGGAGCCGCCAAGTACAATCCACCATATAAATCCTCTTCACTATAAATACAATTAGTTCCTGTCATGGTTTAAATCGTTAATTAAGCAATACGAGAATAGTAAGAGTAGTGGCGGCCCGATCCCAGCTTGGGGCGGCTGCGAGGCCTCTCGGACCTCACGGCCCACCCCAACGTGGCCGGCTTAACTTCCGGGTTCGATAAGGGACCGGGTGATACCCGGCCACTATGGCCGGGTCGGGCCGCCGAATCCTTATAGGTTGTTAGGCGTTTTTAAGTTTTTCTCGTTTTTCTTTTCGACTTCATAGATCGCCTTTATAACTAGCGGTGTCCCGCATTTCGGGCATTTCCCCTTAATCATGCCGATGAAGTCTCCGGGTTCAAACTCTTTAGTCAGTGTGTACCCGCATTTCGGGCATTCTAATACTTCCATTGTCTCATATTCTGGTTCTTTGGGTTTACGCATAGATTCCATCATAAAATACAGTGAGAGAATTATTGCCGCGATAACCGCTATCCAAGTAATAGCGTCTTGAGAACTAATCATCCCGGAATCCCCATAGTATTCCCTATACCCGCGATAACAACGGTCGAATTAATAGGTGTTAACTCTTTTACGAGGCGTCTAATATACTCGACAGTCCTCTCACCAGCTTCATAAATTTCTTTACGCATCCCCTGAATAGCTTCTGCAAGCCCCATCTTTACAATAACCGCTCTCAATGGGATACCGTACTTGGTTGTCGCCCTTTCAATAGCGATCTTTTCAGGGCCTGGATCGCCAATCGCTGCACCAACGCCTTCAGCTATCTCTCCATTCTCCTCACCTTCAAGCTTCAACGCAGCATCAATAGTAACTACTAGATCAACACCGCCCTTCAAATCCTCGATAACATCTGCTAGAACAGCACCGGGATGCCCAACGTTACTTCCAGGACCCTCGGCTTTAATTACAATATATCTCCTATCGTCAAGTCTCAGCTCTGTTATACTAGTTTCTTCAACGATCCTTCTCGATACTACCTCTCCAGACTCAATCAACCTATAAGCTACTAAGGGGCCGACACCATCACCGATTGGCTTACCAGTTGTAAACGCGTCTAGTGCTTTATGATAAGTTTCAACGATCCTCATGATCTGGGGCATAACTAGTTCAAGCTGCATAAGCAGTATCCAGTTATTCTCCTTCTCCCCGAGTAATAGGTAATGCCTAATGATCTTGTAAACCATATATAACGCTGCAACTATTGACAAACTAGTTTCTATAAGGCTCCTCTCATACCTATCGATCCCTGGCAAATGACTAGCTACTAATCTACGGAAACTCTTATCACTCGTTCTCAGTAAGTGGTCGAGGCGTTTAATAATATCGGTTGGTTCGATATCAACCGGCTGTATAGTGAAGAAGTCAAGGACACGCTTAAACAGTAACTCCGGGGAAGCTACTCCGAGATTTTTCAAAAGGTTTTTAATTCTATCTTCATCATCGGTAAAATACTTGTATATTATGCGGAGCTTATTCCGAATATCCATACTCCAAAGCTTCATCTGGATCTTCTGGTTAGCACCAGTAAATAGGAGTATGAAGAATAACAGCCAGAAAATCTGTACTATAAGACTCGCCCAATCAGTTTCAGCCATCTCTAGCCCCATTAAACCCGTTCATTACCCTAACAGGTTAATACACCCTAGCATAATGATGAGTAATTTAATGGTTCTTATAGTTTTTCTCATTTCGTCGTCACGATGACTTCGCCATTATGTATTATAAAGGTGTGCTCGAACTGTGCAACCATACCCCTACCCCTCTCAATCAGTATAGGGTAGCCATGAACTAACCTGTGATTCATCATTAGCTTCAAAGTATTCCTAAGTCCTTCAACAGTTTCGAAGAGATCGCGATACCATCTTTCAGTAAAGGGTAGTGTGCGGCGTTCACTCCATATCTTCTTATAAACTATTAATTCCTTCCTCGTATACCTACCCTTATGTAGTGGTAGTAATGAGTAAATAGTAACAATGTTTCCCTCACTAACGAATCCAGCACCATCGGTTGCGAAGGGTTCTATAGCGTAAACTCCTTCCTCAAGCCTCCACCTGGCCAAACGGTCATGGTAATTCGGTATGCTTTTACCACTATGTATTAGCCATCGACCAATACTATGTCCCGTCAAGTTCTTTATTGGTTTATAGCCCATAGACTTAATAGTATCCTCAATTACTTTTCCAACCTCGCTCACCCTAATACCAGGCTTAACTGTTTCCAGCGCGTTTTCCAGCGCTTTCCTACTAGCCTCCAACAATCCCTCGTATAAGGGGTTAAAGGATACAGTTACCGCTGTATCAGCGATGTATCCGTCAACATGTACTCCGAGATCGATCTTTAACACGGCATCATCGGGAATAACGAGCTCGTCATTAATAGCCGGGGTATAGTGTGCAGCAACCTCATTAATACTCAGATTAGCGGGAAAAGCAGGTTCACCGCCTAACTCCCTAATCCTCCCCTCTATGAACTCGGCTAGTTCTAATAGTTTCATACCAGGCTTAGCAGTTCTAGCAGCTTCCTCGCGGACGATCCGTGCTATCCTACCGGCTTCTAATAACTTTTTAATTTCTTCATCATTAAAACCCATATACTAAACACCTCTTCAAGTAACCAATATAACCTAGTAATTGCAATTATCACAAATATAGAGGTATTCAGTCCTATAATTATTACCATACGGGAGGTGTAGATAATGGCTATCATAAAGTATCTAGGACATGCGGCCTTTGAAATAGTATTAACAGGCCTTGACGGAGCCGAGAAAACTATTCTAATAGATCCATGGATTAATAATCCTAACAGCCCCGTCAAACTTGAGGATTATAAGAATAGAAAGATAGACTATATATTCGTAACACACGACCACGGAGATCACCTAGGAAATGCTATCGATATCGCAAAGCTAACGGGTGCAAAACTTGTTGGTATATTTGAAATAGCACTATACGCGCAGGAGCAGGGTGTTAAAACTGTTGATGGAAACATAGGCGGTAGACTAAGAATCGATGATATCTATGCAGTATTAACACCGGCATACCACAGTAGTAATAGGGGGGCACCAACTGGGGTAGTTATAAGTGGTAAAGACGTAACAGTATACCACGCTGGAGATACTGGATTATTCTGTGAAATGAGCCTTATAGGCGAACTATACCAGCCCGATATAGCACTCCTACCAATCGGAGGACACTACACTATGGGTGTAAAGGAAGCGGTAAAAGCGGTACAAATGATCAGGCCAAAAATAGCTATACCAATGCATTACAACACGTTCCCACCGATCAGGACGAACCCCGAGGAATTCAAGAAACTAGTAGAATCAACTACCCCTATAAAAGTAGTAATACTAAAACCCGGCGAGACACTAGCATATCCATAACTATGATTTAACCCTATTTTTATACTCCGAATCAAACGGCCCGGGGAACAGCCCCACCCCCACTATTAAGAGCCCGTGGGAGCAGAGCCGTAAGGGCCCAGATGACCACGGGTGTTAGTGGTGGGGGACATCCCTAAAGGGCCTATATTAAATTCACTAAAAGCCTCTAGGGGTTAATGATTAATAGACACTAGAAGAATAGATAACTTAATCCGTTAACATGTTCATAACTCATACAGTGAAAACAGCTCATATCACGCTTACACAAATCTGTAGACAAAGATTCAAGTAGATTAGATGAGTGATAGGTGGTAACCGTGGTGAAATACCTGATAAAAGCAAGAGTCGAGATCGACGGGATCGTTGAGAAACACGATATTATCGGAGCAATATTTGGACAAACAGAGGGATTATTCGGAGAACAGTTCGATCTAAGACAGTTACAGGATAAGGGACGTATAGGACGTATAATAGTTAATACAAGGGTTCAAAAAGGAAAAACGATCGGAGAAATACTCATCCCTAGCAACCTAGACCGTCTCGAAACAGCTTTAATCGCCGCAATGGTTGAAAGCGTTGATAGGGTAGGCCCGTATAAGGCGAAAATAGAAGTAGTAGACGTAATCGATATGAGGCTCGAAAAAATCAAGAAGATCATTAATAGGGCAATCGAAATACTGCAAACATGGACACGTGAAAAATCACCAGACATTAGAGAAATATTAAAACAGATCCAGGAAGCACTGAAGATCCCACAACCACAAAAATATGGCCCAGAAAACCTACCAGCAGGTCCTGATGTAGATAAGAGTGAAAAAATAATACTTGTAGAAGGGAGAGCTGATGTAATAAACCTTCTAAGATACGGTATCACAAACGTAATAGCTCTGGGAGGAGCAAGAAAGATCCCGGAAACGATAAAAGAGCTAGCCAAAAAGAAGAAAATAATAGCCTTCCTTGACGGAGACCATGGCGGTGACCTTATATTAAAAGAACTACTAAGAAACATCCCGGTAGACTACATAGCTAGAGCACCGCCAGGGAG
>JALWZC010000116.1 GCA_027002875.1 Desulfurococcales archaeon | reverse complement strand
GTTGAAGCTCGTATGAGTGCTTTGGAGAAGTGTAGTTGTGGATAATTATGTTAGTGGTGTACCGGGTTTGAACGTACTGGTTACTGGTGGGGCCGGGTTTATCGGTAGCCATACCGTGGAAGCGCTTCTAGGGCTTGAATGGGTTGATCGGGTGATCGTTGTTGATAACATGTATATGGGCTCGTATACAAACCTGTACCCGGCTGGGGATAAACTAGTCTTCATCAATAGGGACATAAGGGATCTCGAGGCTTTGATCTCGGAGTTTAAGCGTAGAGGTTTAAGTATTGATGGGATAATTCATTTAGCGGCTATCGTAGGTGTCGATGAAGTAGTTAGAGACCCCTATACTGGTTTATCCGTAAACGTTGGCGGAACTATTAACATGTTAGAACTAGCCCGTCGCATGGATTCTTCCCGCATAGTATATGCTTCCAGCGCTGCAGTATACGGTGATCCCGGTAGAGTGCCGGTTAGAGAGGATTACCCTGCTAACCCCATAAACCTCTACGGTGAATCCAAGTATATTGGTGAGAGACTGGTTGATAGGTATCGTTTAGACTACGGCTTATCAACTATTAGCCTCAGATACTTCAACGTGTACGGGCCCCGTATGCGTCCCGGCCCCTACTCCGGTGTTATCTATAAGTTTATAACAGCCCTACTACGGGGAGAAGCCCCGGTGATCTATGGTGATGGAGGACAGACTAGGGACTTCATATACGTCTCAGACGTTGCAGATGCAAATATTAAAGCCCTTGAATCAAAAGCTACTGGAGCCTACAACATTGGCACTGGGAGGGAGACGAGTATCAACGAGTTATACGTGAAGATATGCGGGATAATAGGGTACTGCCCACAGCCTAGGAGAGCACAGCCGCGTAGAGGGGATATCTATCGGAGTGCGGCTTTAATTGAGAAAGCTGTTAGGATACTGGGATGGAAGCCCCGGGTAAGCCTTGAGGAGGGGCTTAGACTAACGATTAATTACTACCGTAAATTACTAGCCTAGAACCCTCTTCCCCGGCTCCCCGCTAATCACTTATAACACTGTTATTCGTTCCGATAAACACTGAAACGTTCCGGTTCAATGTTCCTGGCTAAGTAATTTATAAACGGAACAATATACGCTATGGAAAACGGCTTCGGGGAAATAATTAGCGTTGCATACTTTAATCTATGTTTTAAGAGGAGTAGCCACCGGCCTCATAGTATACTTTATAGTTACCTGGATTACCGGCTTCCCCGGTTTCTCTATTGCTATAGTTTACGGTTTATGGATGACTACGCCCTTTGCTAATAAGAGGTATTTCCTCGAGAGCCTCAGCCTATTATTGTCTATTACGAGTATACATTTCCTGCACACGATTGTCTTCAGTTTTTATAATGGATACGTCGAGTTCGGAGTAGTTATTACATCATGGATAATACTGTTCTGGGTTAACATCGTTGAGAAATGGGTGTCTGTAAGAGTTGGCGGGAAATAATAGGCTACGGATAAGCGTTGGGTTATTGGCTGGATTAATTACTGCTTTCCTTCTTAGTCATTTATTAAACCTAGCCGCTGTAGCTTCCACCCTAGTCATTACTGGTGATTGGAGCGGCTGGGATTATCTGTGGAGTCAGTTCTACTCAATGGGTTTCGTATTCTTTTACACCCTCTACATACTCCTATTATTAATCTATCTATACTATTATCCTCGAGCCGTTAAGCCGAACCCGTTGGTTAGGGATGAGGAGCTGCCGAGTGTCTCCATTGTTATACCAGCTTATAATGAGGAGGATAGGATTGGAGGTGTGATCGAGAATGTTTTATCCATAGACTATCCACGGGATCGCTTAGAGGTAATCGTCGTCGATGATGGTAGTAGTGATAAAACCAGTATCGTCGCCTCCCAGTATCCCGTCCGCATCGTCCGACACGGTGTTAACCGGGGTAGGGGAGCCGCTGTTATGACTGGTATAAGGAATGCTAAAGGAGAGATCGTTATAACTGTTGATGCCGATACCCGGTTGGAAAAGAATAGTGTTAAGAAGCTTGCCTCGATCTTCAGGGTTTACCCATGGATTGGAGCTGCTTGTGGTAGGTTGAAGACTCCTAGGACGGGGAAACTACTTGTTCTTGGGCAGTGGGTTGAGTATTTACTCGGTTACTCGTATAGCAAGTTGTTGAAGAGCCTTACTGGATGGATGCTTATTCCCAGCGGTGCTTTCAGTGCTTATCGTAGGAGTCTTGTAGCTGGTGTTGATGTTAGTGATACTCTTGCTGAGGATTTTGATCTTGGGTTGAACGTTATACGTAGTGGTTATAGGTTGTATTATACCTGGGACGCCGTAGCCTATACGGATGTACCGGAAACACTAGGATCATTCCTTAGGCAGAGGACTCGTTGGAGTATCGGTGGTTTGCAAGTACTTGCTAAGCACCGGGACATGCTCTTCGATAGGAAGTACGGCGTCGTAGGGTTATTCGGCCTCCCCTTCCACTACGTGATCGGATACGCTGTTATGGTTATGGAGGTTTTCGGCCTCTCCTTCCTAGCAGGCCTCGCGCTTCTAGGCGTAATACCCCAGGTTAACCTTTTAACCCTCCTCATCTGGCTGCTACTACTGAAGACCTATTCATTAACACTATTAGCCCCTGGATGGTTTTACGCTCGCCGAATACTAGGGGAGAAGCTGGGGCTTATTCACTTATTATTCTACTGGTACGTATACTACTACCTACTACTATACAGTGTTGTACGCGGGGTAATCGTTTATTTAAGGGAGTTTACTACGAAGTGGTAGCAGGGTCTAGGATTAGGTCCTCCTACTCTTCTAATAGGTCTTCAGGCTTCTTCTCAATACCTGGGCTGTAGCCTCCATACTTCTTCTTAATAATCTCCCTTAGCTCTGGGGCTAGGTTATAGCATCCTGACGAGTATTCTAGGAGTCCCTTCCTTACTAGTCTTGACAGTGCTTTGCTTAGCTCCATTTCTATTATTACATCATCGATCTCCGGCACTAGATCCTCCCTCTTATGCCTCTTGATCTCTTCCCTCATCTCTATGATCGCGACTATTTCGCCTGCGCTAATGTGTTTTAGGAAGTAATCCATTATGAATCTTTCAAGCCCCCCTAGTTTCAATATGTCTCTCGGTGTTACCATTTAAACCCCTCATCTATCATCCTAGTAGTACCATGTATTATAGTAGTTATGCTCTCTTACCATGAAGGCTTTGTTGCGGTTTGCTAGGCATATGTGGCGGAATATACACCCGCTACACCTTGGTTCCTCGTCTCTTAGACATGTCTTCCTACCATGTATCCAGAAGTAATCGTCGAGTAGTCCCGGTTCTACTCCGGATTTCTCGGATAATAACCTGTATGCTCTCCTAACCGTTAGCCTTAGCATTACGTCCTCCATCCTTGAAACCTCTACTCCCTTCCTTATCTTATCCCATAATTTACCGGATACAACTACTAGTCCGAGCCTATATGCAATCCTTGATAAGTGATTGTCTACTGCGACGTCCAGCTTATCCACTGGGTTGTACAGGTTCCTAGCTATTAGGAATTTTGCTAGTAGTAGCGGCTTCTTCTCAACTGGGTCTTCGTAGGCTCGGAACACTCTTAGGTTATCGATCAATCCCGGCTCGGCGAGGGTTCCCCATAAACGGTTATTGCTCTCCTCCAGTAGTTTTTCAACACTTGAACCATATAGTTTTGTCAGCTTCCATCCTAGATCCCTTAATAGGTAAGCCCTATTCTCCGGATCAGGCACTCTTGCTTCTCCTATGGATAGCCATTCATCTACATCCCTGACAGTTATTTCCGCTAGTCTCTCTGGGCTGTAGAATTCTGGGTCTTCAACGTATTTCTTCTTTGCAAGGTAGTATAGCAGGTCTGCTCCGCGGAGGCATACGTTATCAATGCATTCCCGGTATGATTTTCCGGGCCTGCTCAGCCGGTGGTCTAAGGCTACGGTTACTAGGAAGAATCTAAGTACATTTTCCCGGGGCTTATTGGTTTCAGGGTAAAACATTGGATCATACAAGTCTAGCTTCTCGAGGCTAGGCTTTCTACGCTTAAGTATCCTAGCAGCTCTTTCAACCTGCCTGGTATCTATGCCTAAAACCTCCATAGCGACTAGTACACCACTACCGTACTCGTTTTCCTTAATTAATCCCAATCCGGTAATTATTAAGTAGTAGATGAGCACCCAAAAAATAATACCCTGCGTATTTATTTAATGGGTGTCTACAGGTTTGAGTTTTGGCAGGGAAACCAGGAGTCTTATGCGTAAACTCTTGAGGGGTTACCGCCTCTATTTCAGCCGCGGAGTGCTTAATAGTGATGGTCGTAGATTGTTCGAGGAGTTTGCACGGTTTCTAGTATATGAGCACCCGGAGTATAAGGGCTTGGTTAGCAGGGCCCGCCGAGATCCTTCGTTGGAGAATGTTGTAAGGGTAGCGGAGATCGTTCTAGATAGGGAGGAGATAGATGAGATCCTTGACACAGTGATCAACGGCCCCTACACCTACCCCTCGTACAGGTACTGGTAGCTTGGATTACCACGAATTTCCTCGAAGCGATTGTAGGGGTCTCTGAATATAATCATCGGGGATCCCTCGAGCACCCTTATAAAAACCCTTCCCAGGAGCACTAGACTACTCTTCACCTTTGCCCTAGTTATTAACGTGTTCACCGCGTGGAGGTTTTCCGAGGAAAGACTGTTTACCACTACTGGCCGCTTATCACCTACGAGGTATCCATTACTGAAAACCCCTATACGAATGATCAGAACAGATCTCGCAATGAACAAGGCTTCACTAGTCTTCAACTCGTTAATGAAGCCCGATCCGTAAACTATGGTACTCCTCGTATATCCCCTATCTAAATGAATGTTTCCAACGACAACTAATGTATCGCATAATAGGCTTCTTACCCGGAAACCGCCTATAAACCAGCATGAATCGGCTCTTAAATCCCCATACTTCCCCCTACCATGTAATACTAATTTTCGGGCCATTGTTTATCAGATAATAATATGATTAGCTTAAAGTATTAATTACTAGCTGATAGATTTTCTAGTATTTTATTGGAAAATTTACTGTTTTTAATAAGATTTTTCTTAATACTGGTTTCTACTCTCTAAAGCGAAATTTAGAAGAACATTGTTTGGGGTAAAGTTTTTAACTTTCTCTCTACAGTATTTACTTTAAATGATCCCTTTCCATGGTGGTTAATAGTTGCGTTCCAGTAGAGTGACGTTGTTCGTTAAGTCCAATCCGGATAAGATCGTCGATTACTTGTCCAATATAGAGAATATATTGCCGATTTTACCATATACCACTGGCCGTAGCCGTGGTAAGGTGAAACTGGAGTTTCGCCGACTTAGAGTTTTCAGGTTTGTTGATGAGTTTGAGGTTAGGAGTATTAGGCAGGATCGATCCTTGACATTATTGTTTGAGGGTTCTCGGAGCCGTATTAGGTTCTTCTTCCAGCCTAATGAGTCATCGATTATAGTGTCGATTGATTATGATGGGCCTCGTGGATGGATTGTTGGTAAGTATTTGTCTGAGATAGCTAGTGTGCTCGTCTATGAAGCCGATAAGGCTGTACACTCTACTAAGAGTATTGAGGCCGTTGCAGATCTATCTGCTAACCTCGCAAGGATCTCCTGGATTTCAAGGCTGTTGATGAAGTCCGTTATGATTAAGAATGAGACACGCGTTGTATCGAAGGGTGGGTTACTCGATTATATCGAGTCCCTTATCATGGAGGAGAAGGTGTTCAGCAAGTATCCCGGCTTGTATATTTCGGGTGATGGAGTTAATTCGAAGATGAGGTTGTTATTCCTTAACGGGGAGCTTAAGGGTGTCTATGTTGTACTTGGTGATAAGGAGTTTTTCGGGGATGAGAACGTGTTGAAGGAGATTGGTGGTTTGATGAGGATTAGGGTATATGGGATCATTCGTCCGGAGCTCGTGCTTCGTAGTTGATTAGTTTGCTAGGGGGTGTCTCGTGTTATGAGTCTACGCGTCCATAAGCCATATACACTATATGATGATGGTAAACACTTTTTCATATGGCTAGGCCTTGACGAGGCTGAGGCTGAGAAGGGTATATTGACTAATCAGTACCTAGTTGTTGATCATGGGGAGGGGTTACTGATCGATCCAGGCGGTTACTTCGTCTTCGAAAGGATACTAGAGAATACTTCTAAATACGTTGACCCCGACAGGGTTAAAGCATTATTCTTCAGCCATCAAGACCCGGATGTAGTTGGTAGTCTAAACCTATTACTAGACATGTTCCCGGAAGCAGTAGTCTACGTATCCTCCCTATGGGTTAGGTTCCTACCACACCTAGGAGTACTGGACACTAGTAGGCTCAGGGAGATACCGGATAATGGCGGTGAAATAATGATTGGTAGGGCGAAGCTGAAGATCATACCAGCCCACTTCCTGCACAGCCCAGGGAACTTCCACCTATACGACCCAGTATCAAAGATATTGTTCACCGGAGACCTTGGAGCAGCAGTATTCCCCGGAGACGAGTGGTACCTATTCGTAGAAGACTTCGAAAAACACAAGGAATACATGGAAGCCTTCCACAACCGCTACCTACCATGCCGCAAAGCACTAGACAAATGGCTGGAGAAAATAAAAGACCTAGACATACAAGTCATAGCACCACAACACGGAGCAATAATGGAGAAAGAAAACGCTACAAGATTCATAGAATGGCTAAAAACACTAGACAAAATAGGCATAGACCAACTACAATAAAAATCTTTTACCAACTAAACCTCCTCTTCAACCCCCACACCAACAAAAGAACCCTACTACTAAAAACATAATCCTTCCAATTCTGATCGTTGTTACCAGCTGTGGTGAGCAAGACTTGGACAATCAAACAGTATTATTACTTCCAATTCTGATCGTTGTTACCTGGAATAGGTGTATGAGACATGCCCCGTACAGGTCTAATAGCTTCCAATTCTGATCGTTGTTACCGGCAAAATAAACATCCCTCTCTGGAACCGCTAGGTAGACTCTTCCAATTCTGATCGTTGTTACCTTATGCGTGTTGCAATAATTCATCAATCCCTCAACTCTATCTTCCAATTCTGATCGTTGTTACCTTAATGCTTTTCAACGGATATATGAAAAACCGCCGATCTGGCTTCCAATTCTGATCGTTGTTACCGAACCAGTACCCGGCATACCATACCAAGGCGACTTTATACCTTCCAATTCTGATCGTTGTTACCGCCAATATAGCACAACAACGCTTAGTAGTTGCTTAAATTTTATTCTTCCAATTCTGATCGTTGTTACCAATTTTTATGCGTCTCAGTGGAAACTTGAATTAAAACCTTCCAATTCTGATCGTTGTTACCTTAGTTAGAATATCGACGCTCATATATGATCTAGAAGATATCTTCCAATTCTGATCGTTGTTACCCTAACAATAAAAATAGATGACACACTTACGTATGCTTCCAATTCTGATCGTTGTTACCGATCGGGTATACGGCTAACATAAATTATAATATTCGAAGTATCGCTTCCAATTCTGATCGTTGTTACCCGTATATATTCTTCTTCGTTTTGGTATTTAAGTTTTTCTCGCTTGTTTATTATGCTTAATTAGTGATCGGGTTGTATAAGGGAATGAGTTAATAGGCATGGATCGCTAGATCACTGATTAACCATGATTATATAGTTGTTATCTAGACTTAGTAATTGTTTAAAAAATCGTTAAACTGTTACTATTACTGCACAATTGATCACTGATGGCGTGTTTTTCATGGTGTTTTGGAGGGTTTTGTTTATATATTTGTTTGTTTACATTATTATTTGGTGTTTTGTTTGGTTTATAGGAGGCTTGTCTTGGTTGTTGGTTTTGATCCTTCCTTGTTTGTTAGGGGTTTTGATAACTTATTGTTTTTGACTCGTAGGGTTGATGAGATTGTTGTTCTTCGTGGTTTGGGTGTTGATGATAGGGTTTATGGTTTTGTTAAGGGTTTTGTTGATTATTTTAGGCGTGGTAGGGTGAGTTTTGTCGAGTCTAGTGATTTATTTAGTGATGTTAGATCGTTCTTCTTTGATGATGGTTCTGTGATTGATTTCTCCCTTAGTGATCCCGGAACGGCTGTGTTATCGGTTCTCTATGCTTTGAAGAATAGGAAGAATATTGGTAATTCGGTGTTTAGGACTGGGGAACTGCTATTGTATAGTGATGCTCTAGGCTTCATATTGTCTAGGAGGAGTAGGTGTTTCAAGTTTTTCAAGTATATTTGTCTCGGTTCTATGGATAGGGCTGAATTATTAGATATTAGCGGTAGTAGGGCGTCATTCTATAGATGTATAAATAAACTGCTAAGCTATGGACTCGTAGAAGTTTCCAGGGAGGGGTACTCGTTGACTTGGACTGGTGAGAAGACTTGTATGCTTAACTATAGGTAGGCCCGGTATACAGGACAGATCTTCTTGTACCAGCAGCTATTACACTTACTACTGGGCTCTATATTCGGCGGTTTATCACTGTTTATTACTCTCTTAACAGCTTCGATCAATTTCTTAGTTTCAACCTTGTCCTCATACTCATACCTCTTATCATAGACTACATCCCCCTCTTGTACTAGTAGTAGTCTATGAATAGCTCTACCCTTCCTAGTGCTGTATATTTCAGCATAGGTTTTCAACTGTGCAATTTGGTGCTGGTAGTGTTTTCTATGGTACTTCTTGATCTCTACGATAATCCTCTCCCTCTTCCTCAGCACGAGTAGATCAATAATACCCCGCACATCGCCGCCGTCTACAACCGGCTTCTCAACGTAGCCGTCGCACTCGTTATCCCTGCAAATCTTCTCCTTTAAGCCTTCATAGTCTATCTCGGATCCTTCCTCCATACTATAAGTTGGTGGCTCATAGATATTGTAGTGGGTGTTTATCCATGGTATAACTGGGCAGTAGACGTAGTTCCTGATCATTGATGGTGTTATACTATATGATGACTGCAGCCTGTACAATCTCCCCACCCCTATTCCACGGTGTCCCTATAACTTTTGCCTGGAGGTACTCGTTATCGTTTAGTATGAATACGTGTACACAGTCCCGGCTTTGATCAATGTTTTTCTCAGCATACCTCGTAATATCCTTGATCACCTGGCCAGAGCCCCTCCCAATGAATAAGCTACGCTGGATCCTTTCAAGCCCATGCCTCATCAGGAACCTTGCGAACTTCTCCCTCTTAACCGTGTTCCCTATGTCATAGGCTACAATGATCTTCATCTTCTGGATCACCACTCCATCTGGAACCCCTTATACTCCCTCTTCTCCCCACGTACAAAACTTGCTAGTTCATAAGAATACCATTGGAGATGTGATCTAAGCTTCTTCCTAGAATCAACCCCCCGAGCCCCGGCTTTCTTCTCGAGGTTCTCTGTGAAGATCCTTACTAGTTCTCTACGAGTACTAGGTGATAATAAGCCGGCATCCCGATCCTTCCACTCAGGGATCCAGCCGTTTCTAAGACGGCTGAACAACGGGTAGTCTACTAGGCTTGCACGGAACATTTCAGAGTAATCATATACTAGTACGGGCTTCCCCGACTTATCCGTGTGCATGTATCCAGCGTAGGGGTCTAGGCCCGCTAGTACTAGGCTCTTCCAGGCTTCTGAGTATAGTAGGCTGTACATGTAGTCTAGACACCGGTTAACAAGATCGCTACCCTCGCCGGGCTTTCTACCGGTGAAGCCTAGGTTTCCGGGGATCGTAGTGGCTAGTGCTTCCCAATACTTATGAGCAGCCAGTGCTTCAGCAATCCTAAGCTTCTCCCTCCCAGCTTCTAGGCTGCCGTGGACAGCTCCGGCTTCCTCGAGGTAGTCGCTCATCAAATCGTAAGCTACATCTCTAAGACCAGGCCTGTCTAGGTGTCTCGCCAGCCTCCTTAAATGTCCTGCTTGGTTGTAGACCTTTGAGTAGAGTATGTTCTTAACTAGTTCGAGTGATCTCTTATCATCGTTGTAGAGCAAATACTGAGCTCGCCTGGTGTCGACGGTCTTATTAATATATGGTGGGTAGACCCTCCCTATCGGTAATCCCTGAGGGCCTAGGAATACTAGGTCTACTCCGTTCCTCATTAATAGCCTTACAGCACTGCTAGTGATCACTACTCCGCTCGTAGCAATTATAACCTGGTCTATATCGGTTAGACCAATCTTTTTCTTACCGCCACCTCCATCACTAATCACCAGTAACCCCTTGCTAACCGAGACCTTTACGCCGTACCCATCTATGAGTAGCCTCTTCAAAACGGCCAAGACGCTTAAACCCCCAATCGGTTATCGACCACCACTACCGCCCCAGCATATGTGGTAGAAGGGGCAGGACTCGGGGCACTGGTTCTTAGCAGGCTTAGCCGGCTCCCTCTCAGCCATAAGCATATCTATTACTTCATCCCGGGACTCAATGAATCTCTGCCTCATACTTGTATCAATATAATAGCCTCTAACCCGTATACTAGGATCACCCTCCGGGACACCGTTAACGTGGACTAGTAGACCATAATTTACCGGGGCCTCATACTCAGCCTCCAATGCTAAAGCGTAGCCGGCAAGTGCTAGACGCTGGAAATCCATGTAACGACCATACTTTATCTCAACAACGATCCCCTCGCCATAGGCGTCGACGCGTAGATTCTGGCTCAAACCAAGCATTGAACCATCAACATGGTGCTCAGTGAGCCAGAGCATTCCCTCAATAGGCCTACTACCCGGGTGCCAGATCATCCTTAGCGAGGAGGATCCAGCTAGTCCAAGGGCGAGCCTCCGATATAGTTTAAGGCTCCACCCTAGATCCTCCTGTGGAACACCTGTCCCTATGAGTTTTCGGGAAGCGTTTTGAACCATGTACTCATAGATCCCAACCGGATCACTGCTATGCGTAGAAGCCTCCATAAATGTAGAATAAACAGCGTGGAAAACACTGTGAACAATCCTGCCAATCGTCATAACCCGGGACTCCCGTCCCCTAACCCCCAGTACCTTTCTAAGCCAAACATCCCGGCGGACAGGGCAATACCTATACACAACATCACCCATAGACAAACCAAGCAAACCGCGGGGACGGATAGGAGGACGATCCCAGTTCCACCCACGATAAAGCTCATCAATAGGATCACGAGCAGCCAAATAGTGAAGACGACGCAAAACCCTACTAAGATAAGGCTGAGCAATAACCACAAACCCCACCCAAGAATAAAGATACACAAAGCAAATAGTAATACCTTAAAACACGGAATCTGAGACTAGTATCAGTTTTTTGGTTAGATCAGAGTAATCTTTATATATTATGATCACTTCGTTGCAGGATCTTTGAGACAAGTCTCAAT
>JALWZC010000115.1 GCA_027002875.1 Desulfurococcales archaeon | reverse complement strand
GAATAAAAGCCTCCCACCTGGTATAAACTTCCTTGACGAAGCCCACCTACCCGGAAATCTCCATACTCTTAAGCTATTATTGTCATAGATTACTACATCTAATGTCTCGTTTTTATTAACGACAGTCATCATAAAACTATTCAGCCCAAACCTATCATAGGATACATCCATTCTATCTCCAATATAAATTGATAAATAAGAATAATTATCCGCATTAAAAACGATCTTATCGATCCCCGTAATAGAATAATTTGAAACCACGTACCTATATGCTTTATCAGTATTTTTCAAAACGATGAAATAGTTAGGGTAGAATAAGGAACCTATGTAAGTATAAGAGTTAGTGATAGGTTGGGTTATAGTGATTACGAACATTAGGATAATGGAAAGAGTTTTAATATTTATTTCATGTTTCATATTATTCACCTATCATTCCTCATTACGGATTTGGTCCTGTTAGTGGGAAGTAGCATATATTGTGTTCAACATATGCATATAGGTTTGGTTTGTATCCCCATGATGAATCTATTACTGACATTGATACATAAACCTTTACATCTGACTGGAAGCTCTATAGAAATAATATTCTGCATATGCTTATGCTTACGGATTCTCAATCCGAAATTTCTCCGTTTAATTACGTCGAAGTAGTAGTTCTGGTCATCGGCAACTTCTGTGGCGGTGTTGATTAGTGGTAGGATGGCGATTAATGCTAACACTACTGCAAAGAGTTTTGGCTCCATTTTATCACCAAAAAATATTGTTGCACCTGAGAGAAAAACTAGCGATAACCGGGTTATACCTGTCTATCATGTTTTTCAACCGGTAAGCACGTAGTTTATTCTTAGTGGTTGTGTGTGGTGGGTTGGTGTTGGTTTCTAGTCTTAAGGGCCGGGACTTCTTGTCGTTGGCCGATTATAGCCGAGAGGAGCTATTATTCATCATTGACACTGCCCGGGTGTTGAAGGAGAGGTTTTATAGTGGTGAAAGGATAATCCCGCTCCTCCTCGGTAGGCATCTAGCAATGATCTTTGAGAAGCCTAGTACTAGGACGAGGATCAGCTTCGAGACTGCTATGAGGGAGCTGGGGGGTGATGCTTTATACCTTAACTGGAGGGATCTACAGCTTGGCCGGGGTGAGACTATTGAGGATACCGCTAGAGTTCTCTCGAGATATGTTGACGGTGTAATGGCTCGTGTTTATGAGCATGATAAACTAGTCCGGCTCGCCGAGTATAGTAGTGTCCCCGTGATCAATGGCTTGAGCGACCTCTTACACCCTGCACAGGCTCTCAGCGATATATTCACTATTATGGAGAAGAAGGGTAGGGATATCTCAAAGCTAAGGATCGTGTTTATCGGTGATGGAAGGGATAATGTCCTCCACAGCCTACTACTAGGGATCGGGATACTGGGAGGTAAACTAATAGTTTCCTCCCCTAAAGGCTACGATCCAGACCCCGTGGTTGTTAAGTGGTTCGAGGAGAAAGCCGTTCCGAATGGGGGTAGTTACGAGATAATCCGTGATCCCTATGAAGCCGTTAAGGGGGCAGACGTTGTCTATACTGATGTCTGGGTTAGTATGGGGCAGGAGGAGGTTAGGGAGAAGAAGATTAGGGATCTGGAGCCTTATAGGGTTACGGTTGAATTAATGAAGCTTGCTAAACCGGATGCTGTATTCATGCATTGCCTCCCAGCTCATCGGGGCGAGGAGGTTGTTGATGAAGTTATTGATGGGCCTTGGAGCATTGTTTGGGAACAAGCAGAGAACCGTAAGCATGTGCAGAAAGCAATACTAACACTACTAATACCTTGACAAAACAAGTCTATCCCGTGTTTAAATGGATTGTTTTTAAATACTCCTAAACTAATTCATTCTAAGAGAAAACGCTGTGCTCTTCAGGCTGGATTAGTGTTTTAACGTGGTGTTGTGGTGTGGGTTATACTAGTATGCTTGATAAACTATACAGGTTTACTGAGAAATACGAGAAAATAATTAAATACTCGATTATAGCCGCCCTCATTATTCTAGGTATTTATATTAGGGCTTTGCCCGCGATTAACTATGGTTTAGAGCTTCATGCAAACGACCCATGGATCGAGTACTGGCAGGCAAACTACACCTACTACCATGGCCTCGGATCATGGTATACGTTATCGCAGCAAAACCCAGCTACACACATATTCTGGTACCCATGGGGTAGGAACTTCCCATTAACAAGCTATCCAGCCCAGCCATTGTGGAGTGCGTTAACATACCCGATAGCATCCGTTTTCGGGTTAACGATTAAGGATTGGGTTGCGCTGCAACCACTAGTCTTCGCCTTTATAGCCTTTATAACAATATACTTTGCAGCTAAGGAGCTCATGGATGGTAGTGAGCTGGCTGGTATATCGGCTGTACTGTTATACACCCTCGTCCCAGCGGCTAGTGATAGGAACATTGTTGGCTTCGTTGAGAAGGAGGGCCTCGCCCTGGGCTTCGTATTCCTAGCAATCTACTTTTACTCTAAAATGATCAAGTCCCTATACGATAAGAATGCTACGGAGAATAAACGATTACTATACACGGTGCTAACGGGGTTATCCGTTGCAGTCGTCGGCTGGTTCTGGGGAGGATACGTATATGTGCTTGGCTCCATTATAGCCTTCCTACTCGTATACCCATTATTCGAGCCTAAAAAAGTAGACTTCTACTTCCTAAAATACAATCTATTACTCATCGCATCAGCAATAATTTTCGTTGCATTAGCGCCTAAGAACCTCCAAAACCTAGGATTTTATCCGAAGTTCCGGCTGGGTGTGGGCGTATTACTTCTGGGATCACTGATCCTACCGGTACTCTTCGCACTACTATATAATCACCAGAAATTACTGGGCAGGAAGAAGCCCCTGATCACGCCGGGCTTATACCTTGCAGTACTCATAATAATAGGGATAGCCGGAGCAGCAGCGATCAGTATGGGAGTCGTAAGGATCAGTCCACGATACGCTTGGGCTATGGGGCTACACTTCGTAAAAGCACCACCACTAGTGCAGAGTGTAGAAGAGCACCAGCCAGCACTAGCTGCTAACGGGCTACTTGGAATACTCAACTCCTGGGGAACCGGGTTCCCCTGGCTATTCTTTGCCTCCCCGCTAATCCTTGCAATACTTGGAGCCTTCTACCTGCTGTATAAGGGTAGGGCTGACAGGATTTATCTCGGAGTAGCTTTCCTACTAGCCTTCTACGCCTACATGAACGCTACATATTTTGAAGCCTCGGCAGCAGCATTCGGCTTACTCGTAGCGGCTACTTTTATGGGCTACCTACTCGAGAAAACCTTCCCTTCAAAACAATCCCTAGCATTATTGAAGAAGGGCAGGGTTACGCTTAGGACTCGTAGCGAGGTAAGCATCATAGCGGCGTTGATCGTGTTCCTAGTACTCGTAAACCTTGCTCAGAGCGGTGTAAACCTATACGAGCAGCATAACAATAT
>JALWZC010000114.1 GCA_027002875.1 Desulfurococcales archaeon | reverse complement strand
ATTATTTACACTACTAATACAGCTAACCTATATTAACAAAATTGTTTATCATTACTTATGCAACATGTAAACGCGAGATGAATAGTTTTATATTAAGTATTTAAAATGTGCTCTCATTGCGCGGATATTAGTGTTTTATAGGAAAAACATTATTGTTTCAATAAAAATAAGTATTTTTATGGGTGGTAATGCATTGTCCCGAGTTATAAGGGTAAGGTATGAGAAAGGCGTATTGAAGCCATTGGAGCCTTTGAATCTTAGAGAAGGCGAGGTTATTAGGATCGAGCTATTACCTGATGAATTCCCCGATCTTGTTGACAAGGTGGATTCAGAGGCACGGAGCGATATTAATGAAGTTTTAAGAGAGGCACGTGAACGTTGGAAGAGGTGGTTCTAGACTCTAGCGTAATAGTTAAAGCTATCCTAAAACCTTACAATTTACTATCAGACAGGATCTATAAGAGAGAACTTGAGACTCATCGGAAGGCTAGGCTTCTAATTAAAAAATTGAAGATGCAATTAGTTAGGGTACTAATACCATATCCTGTACTTGTTGAAGTTGCTGCAGTAATAACTAGGCTATCTAATCGAGAACTAGCGGAAAAAGTTATAGATTCACTACTAACTACTAAAAACTATGTTATAGTGTACGAGGAAGAGTATAGGGATAAAGCATTAGAAGTAGCACTTAGAACTGGAAGTTCTGGATTTGACGCCTATATTATAGCCTTATCCCAGACTAGAAATGCTTTACTAATAACCGATGATGAACCTATGAGTAGACATGCTAAAGAAATGGGAGTAAGCGTAGTCCTACTACGGAATCTCAGTCTAGAAGATATAAATAGGCTGAGTTTAAATCTTAATAGTTCCCCATAAGTGACGAAATCTAGGGATCTAAATCGTATAGGCTTTTAACAACAAGAGTACCGGGCTGGTTATTACTATTACTTTCCTCATTACGGTTCTAAGCAACGTTAATCGTGTCCTTTAAGAGTTAGTTGTATTATTTTTCCAGCTTTTGATGTTGATCGATTATTCTTGCGGTAGTGTTTGATGTTTTTCAACTTTATCACGCCATTAAAGTATTTCCAGATAAGCGATCCGGTATCAAGCTTATTAGCTGAGTTACCGTTAAAAGTAGAGAATCGTAATCCCTTTCTCTACGAGTCTCTGTATTCTCCGGTACTCCTTTTTTACTTCTGGATAAGGCTTGCAGACTACTAGTGGGTTACCCGATGCTATATCTGTTACTAGGCAGACTATGTACGTGTAGCCTTGTATCTCTGCGAACCTTGTCTCGTTGCTTGACAGTATAGCGTTCATTATTGGTGGTAGGTGTGCTTTAACCTCGATATATAATATTTCACCGTTTTCATCCTTTACGAGTAGATCGTACGGATTCGGCTCACACGGATGCCTCTCTAAGACAGTATACCCCTTGCTTAAAAGTATTGGTTCAAGGATCTCCAGCGATCTCTTCTCGATCAAGCACTTCTCCGAGGCGCTCATAACTGGTTCTTTACTAGTAAATAATCCCCGTATGAATAAGGCGTATTCATCCAGGAATAATACGAGGCGTGTATCAACGGGCTCAATGAGTGATTCCTCGTCACCGAGTATTTCCCAGTACTTCTTAATCCCTGAGCGGTAATGGTTAAACCATTTCTCGACCCGGGCCCTAATCCGTGCTTTCACGGTATGCTTAAGCGTTAAGCCTAGGCTACCCGTTATTTCTACACCCTTTACTAGCCAAGTATCCATGCTTAACGGTGAGATCCTCGGTGTAATACTAGATAACCACTCAACTACTTCTCCGCCAATTAGTATCTTCTTAATAATCCATTGCTCCACACTGGTTTTGCCGTGTGAATAGAGTACTATAACGGGGAATCGGTAGAGAACACGGTTCTTGCCTGGATCAACAATGCCCGCATTAAAAAGTAGAGCTCTATCCCACTCATAGTCTCCGATGACCATGAATACTTGGCGATAGCGGGTCATCCTAACACTGGGTAGAGACTTATACAGCTCTACTACTAACTCATCAACCCTCCCAGGTATACGGCT
Source organism: Desulfurococcales archaeon (assembly GCA_027002875.1). Taxonomy (GTDB): domain Archaea; phylum Thermoproteota; class Thermoprotei_A; order Sulfolobales; family Desulfurococcaceae; genus WAON01. The sequence continues at coordinate 9,346 of JALWZC010000114.1, read as the reverse complement.
TACTTCTCTTCCAAGAATGTTTCTATAGACTTGAATGTATAGGTTTGAGAGTTTATCGTAGAGGTCTCGATGGTTCCTGAGACCGTATATGTCGGTTGTGAGTGTGGAGAGTTTATTAGGCGGGATGACTGGTTTTTCAAGAGTCTTCACGAAAACATTATATTGTTTAACAAGTACGAGGAGTTTCTCTAAGACATCCAATAGCTTCTCCCGGAACCTTTCCCGGCTACTAGTCTTCTCTAACTCTACGAGGGCTTCTGCAACGCTGTTTACAATCTTTGATTCATCCAGTTGGTTAAAGGAGTAGAAGCGATGGATTAGGGAGTACTCGCTGCTCCTACGAGTTCTTCCCAGGTATACTATTCCACCAATAACTCTCCCGCCTAGTAGTTGTTCACTCATACCGTATAGTCTGATGAGTAGGCGGTTATAGATCTCTAGTTCTAGCCAGTGCCTCCTAACAAGATCGATTACGAGGCACTTATTCTCCTGCCTTAAACGATATATTCTACCCAGCCTTTGCTCTCTACGCAGCGGCGTCCATGGAACATCATAGTTAATAATAGCATTCAATACCTGCAGGTTAAACCCCTCAGAGGCTACATCCGTCGCTAGGATAACGGGCGTAATACCTCTGCCGCGGCCAACTATTACCCCTATAATAGACTGGATCACTGGGACGAGGTGTTTATTCCTGCTCGAAACCATTAATAAGTAATAATCACTACTCTTACCACCACTAAGCAGTACCGAATACTTTGAAAGCTCGTCGAGAACCTTCCTACCCTTATCACCCCGGCATAGATGGCTCCCCTTACCACGTCTCCTACAGTAGTCTATTAGGGCTTCTTCATGTATTCTATCTCGAAGATAATTGTTCTCCACATAGCCTGCTTCGGCAAATCTCTCGTGGAGAGTCTCGTATAGGTATTCGAGAGTGTCGAGATACTCCGTGAATACTAGGAACCCCGTAATCCTCCGCAGATTCGGCAGCTTAGCGATTAATTCATAGAGTCCGAGGGCCTTCGAATCCGTTCCGGGGTTCTCTATCAACTTCTTAAACTCGCCTAGTAGTACCTCCAGCTCCTCCCTAATCCTTCCCTTAATTCCTGCTGAGACTAATTCATCGATCAACAGGTCGGGCTCATAATTATCGAGGTTATCGATTAATTCATCGACACGGATCCTACCTCTACCCCTTCCCCCGGCCACTATCCTCGAGAGCGTTTTTAGGAAGCCTGTGGGGCTAGACAATGCTCTCTTAACAAGTATTGTCCGTAGAAGCCCCGCTTCACGCCCCGCGCCTAATAGTGTTAGTAGCCGGGCTAGTAGGCTAGTCATCTTATCGAATAATTCGTCTTCAGCCCTGGAAACCTCGACGATCCCTACTAGGTTTTCAAGCTGCGGGAAAACCCTTACCTCCTCTGCTTTATTAACGTACTCCTTCGTCCTCCTAACCAGTAGGCCCCCGTGTATTTTCTTATATGTTTCAAGTACTCCGCGATCAATATACTTCTTCCTAATCGATCTCTCCACGGTTCGTAGCCCGGGGTCTAGTAGTACTAGTCTACGGGTAAAATCGACTGGATCACCCCGGCTAGGAGTAGCGGATAACAGGAGGCAGTGATCAGCTTCTAGGCATAGCCTGCCAAGCCTCTCGAAGCGTAGCGTAGGCCTCCTACTCAACGGGTTTGTTAATCGATGAGCTTCATCGATAACTACAAGATCCCAGTCTATACTGGATACTAGGTCGTAGTAAGGCTTATGCCCCCTACCCCGGCCACCACGGTCTCTGCTTGAATATTTCAACTTATCCATTGATCCAATATATATGCCGGGAGGTATTGTTCCATGTTCTTTATAGTAATCGTAGAGATCGATTATAGTGTTTTCATCTATCCTAACGGTCTTGATTATACCGAGATTATACAGGTCTTGCTCAACCCATTGATCAACAAGCCCTGCTGGGACAATAATCAACGCCCTAAGCCCGGGGTTCTGGTTTAATAGGAACTTAATGATCCTAACTGCTTCAACGGTTTTACCGAGGCCGACCTCATCGCCTATAAAAAGCCTGATCCTCCTCCTTAGGATCGCGTTGGTGTACAGGCTTATCTGGTGTAGATAGTTTACGTATTCATACCTTCCCGTTATGATAGGTGATCCATACTGGTGGGAGTAGTATAAGGATAAGAAGGGGTTATAACGTAGAAGCTCTTCTAATACGAGCCTTACTAATTGCCCATTAACCACTGAGGGCTCCAAGACTAGCGGGCACCACAGTAGGCTTGTATCATCCTCCTAGCCCGATCAGTTCTAAGCCTCTCAACTATCTCCCTGAACAAGTCTATGTAGGGGCTTATACTATCGATCCTGAACAAGCACTTCGCTAACAAACCGGCTTTCCTCCTACTACGCGTCTCGGTGATCGCCAATAGGTAGTAAGTATATAGCTCCGCAACCCTCTCAACCCCTCCCATGAAGTGAATAATGAATACCGGCTGAGGACCAGCCCCCGGCTTCTTATACTTCTTCTCCTCGGTAAAGACCCATTTACCGATGAGGCTTTGAATGTATAGGAGCGGTTTAGATACAGCTTCGTATATACGGATGTATTCGAATCTCCGCTTCCTCTCACCCGCAACATATACGTCGACAACCCATCTAACAATACGCCGCCCCTTCCTAGATTTAACGCTGGGCCAAACCTTTATTGTAATATAGGGTTTCTCACTCATCCCTAGATCCTCCTACACAGTTCTAGGATTATATCCGTGTAATCCCCCATACCGACTGGGTCTGAGACTATGTTGATGAACTGTTCGCCGAGGCTTTCCGCGGGGAGGCTGGGTAGTTTGATCTTCACCATTAACTCGTCTATCCTCGTCCTATTATCGATTAATAATTCGCGGAAACCATTCAACAGTCTACCAGCGATCATAATGCTTGCTTTATCCGCTGATACGCTAACCTCGCTTACATCTGGGTGGCGTACCCTTATCCTTATGAATGCTTCAGCATTACTAATCCTTAACAATGCCCCGAGCAGTTTAACGAGGTTATTGTAGATGTAGGGCATTATACTAGTAGTGTTGAATATTAGCTCCTTAATCCTTACTTCATCGTATTTATCGAGCAGCTCGCTTATAACGCCCCTATACTCTACTCCTTTAAATCCTCTAATCATACATGTTTTACCGGTAAGCTTGATGTTCGCGATTATCAATGGTGGAACCGTGTAGTTGTCGGGGTCGAGGCCACGGCTATTAAGCGCTAACAAGTACTCCCCCGGTTCTTCAACGTTGATACTAATATTGAACCCGCCTAGACTGAACTGTTCTTCAACACTGTTTACTACGCGGCCATCAATCGATCGGAGCTCGAGCCTTAAACGAATAGGGTAAGGATATTCGCTGCTTTCAAGGACCCCCCTAACATTGATTGTTCCAGGCTTCTCCAAGACTATGCTTACCGGTGAACCAGTATAGCCCTGCCCGCCGACCTCGTATATCTTCACCTCGTAGGATACCCGGGGGAATATTACCCTGTAGAATATAATGCTGCGGGGCAATACGTCGACGAGTGTCTCCTTATCATTTATCATTTCAACGTATTCCCTGAAATACTTCTCCCCGGAATCGGTGAGTATGTATATCCTCTTCATCCCCCTGCGTCCATCAGGGCTCTTGAATGGTTTCTCCATTGAAATAATCTTTTCAACAACGCTGTCCACGATGTAGTATGGGTGTGTTATAACCCATTCGCCTAGGGGTATCGGTGAATGCCTGATCTTTTCCTCTAGGTATTCCTTCCTTAAATAGTAGCCGTATAGGTTTTTCTCACTCCTAACCTCATCGATCATGTCTTCGTGGACGGGCTCCCTAATCCAGACAACGTCTCCTCCAGCAGTGAAGGCTAACTGGTTCCTCTCGTAACCGTCGAGCAGGACATCGATGAATTGTTTCTTCCTGGTTAAATGTGGTGGGACGGTGGGTGTTTTTAATAGGAATTCCCATAAATTAGTAATACTCCCGATCTCTGGGTTATAAGTTAATCTATCCCTAGTATCCCATAGTTTCGGTATAAGCTTGAGGGTATCCATTAACTCGTCGAAGCTCCACTCCGTCCTAACGCCCTGCTGCCGTAGATAAGAAGCTACTGCTTCCGGAATACTCGTAAGCATAGACTCGATTCTTTCACCCATTACTTCTAATGCATGCGTAATACCCCTGTGGAGATCGTATTTCTGCCTTGAAACACCTATCAATATGTAGCGGAGCGATGAAATAAGGGCGTATCCGAGGAGTTTCTCAACCCTCCCCTTAATCCTCTCCAGCTTTTTCCGCGCAGTCTCAACATATTCCTCCCCCACGGTCTCGGCTAGGAATTCACGGTTAGACTCTATGTCCCTAATAGCCCTCCTAAGCTTCAAGAGCGTCTTGATTAAGTCTCCGATCCTTGTGGGGGATGAGCCGACGAGCCTAGAAATATCGCTGGGTAATCGTAGGCTCTGCATACCGCTTATATCGAGGTCGTAGTCTCTGAGCAGTAATACTACATTATTCCTAAGGAGTAGTCCTAGGAGATCATCAGTTGTGGGCGGGAAGCCGACGTATACTACTAGTACCGGGTCACTAGTCTCCCCAACCTCCCTCCTAACAGCCTCGATAACCGCGGGGTAAACGCTATGTAGAACCTTAACCTTCTCGAACATCTGGTTTAGGAGTTTCCACCGCTTCCTATCCTCGAGGAGCTTGTAGAGTGCTTCAAGCTCCATAGCCGCATCCTGATCGCCGAGCTCCATGTACTTCGTCCTAACATAAGTTGTTATATCGGGTATTGCAGCGTAGAATATCCTACCCTTATCCTCAACCATGTACACTGACACTTTCAAGAGGTTCTCGGCAGCGTTTATGTAGTCGGCGGCTGCTCCAAGCCTATTATACGTTGATGGCTCATACATTATAACCGGTAGCTCCTCGATATGGGGGTATTTCTGCAGGTATTGTTCACCGCGATACCCGTAGCCGAGTATGCTTGTAAGCCAAACTGTTCTAGCGAGGTATTCTCCAAGCTTCTTAGCGAAGTAATCCGGCCTATCCCTAAGATTAGCCTCTCGAGAATGCTTGACTACGTCTTCACTATAAATCCTCTGGAAATCGCTTGCAACCTCTAAGCCGGCCAATAGTTTATCCCGGATGTTAGGATGGTCTATGGGGATAGCCCAGACGGGGATTAAGGAGATGTCTGCGAGCGGAGTCTTAGATAGTTCTTCATAGATAAACCTTACAATTTCAGCAGCTAAACCAACAAGTTCCCTAGTCCTACCAAGGCTCTTATTAACAATAGCTAGCTCTAACAAGTATTCTATGAAGAATGGGTGATAGGGGTAGGTACTCCTTAACCTGTGGAGGAAGCCGGCTATATCCTTATATTTAAACTCAATGCTCCTACGCAGCTCCGTATCCCGGGATACATGGGTTTTAACAGTTTCAATTACCCGGTTTGCCTGTTTAACCCTTTCTTCCTCGCCTACATCGAAGATCCTCCTAATCAATACACGGGAAAGATCCTTTGAGAGATCTAGTGGTGAAATAATCTCGGGGTAGCTCCTCATAACCTGGTTGAATATTTCATGGACAACCTCGGCATCCTGCTCCGCCTCGATCTCCCCCGTCTCCCTATACCTTGCCGGGATGCTTATCACTAAAACTGCTCCAGGCGTACTGTTAACTGCTTGAGCGAGGTTTCGGAGATAGTTTACAAACATTCTCTTAAACTCACTATTACGAATGTTTCCAACATAGGTTACTGGTTCATCTACGAGTATTAGTGTTCTACGGTTTTTCAACACAGTTATTAACTCGTCAACACCCGGGGGCTCAGCTGATTCATCAAGGTGCTTGTATTCATCATATACTCCGAGCTGGTAGAATAGCAGACCCCACGGCGTCTTAATAGTTTTACCGCCGAGTACTACGGGGTTAGTGGGCCTCGGCGCTAGTGTTTTATGATCGCCGGCGAAGGCTGCAATCCTTATTTCCCCATCAATACTCTCCAATAACTTAACCATTTTATCCGCGAACTTCTCGTCTAGTCTTTTAAGCTTATATGTTATCTCGGCAGTATTCTTAGAGGAGTTGTATAGTAGTCCTATGTAGTAGGTTAGTATTAGGAAGTGGGTTTTACCACCGCCTAACAGGCTGGGTAGTAGGTATACCCTCTTACGGGACTCTACAACCCTGTTATTATCGAGGTATACGTTGACCTTTCCGGTCAGTGAGCCATAGATCTTGTATAGTAGTAGCTTCATCTTATCGCTGAGATGAGTACGCTTAAAGAACTCGACGGGATCCATTAATACTCTTTTCTCAATACTCTTCTCAATGCTTTCAACAACGCTCCGTACCTGTGGGTTTTCCTCGTTCCTATACTCGTGGTAGTAGTAGACTGATGCTAGGTCCATTATTTCCTCAATCTTACCCTTGAGGACTTCTTCGTGGGGCTTTAATACGCGTATTAATGGTTTAGGTAAACCATTCATCTAGTCCACCCTTCCTAGAAGTACCAGTACTCCTATCGAGGTATTCGAGGACGCGCTTAGCGAGAACTGCTTCGGGATCACCCATTATCCTTGAGAGGGCTTGAGCGAGCTCTACTGCTTCATTGATCTTATCGCCGAAGCGTATGCTTAAATCCTCGAAAACCCTATGGAAAACGCTGCGGGGACGGAAACTATAATATTCAAGTACGTGTAGTAGGTCTACGCTATTAATCCTGCCCGGAGGTACCTTGTCTATCTTGGAGGCATCAATGCCTTTAATGCTTAAAACCTCCGCAACACTAGCTTCATCGCTTCCGCGGGGCTCTACTATATAGTATAGTTTCCGGCTTGCAACACTTGTAGCCCTATCCCTCCTACCCGTAGGCGCGACTATCCTACCGATAAACCTCTTCAACCCCTCCCTACTAGTCCTACCACTACCCTGCTCCTCTCTAGTGAAGCCGTAGGCTAATAATAGTAGATCGCTACTACTAGCTATTCTACGAACACCCTTCCCTCTTATCGGTATAACTTGTTTAACGAGGTAGTAGAATACTGCTTCATCACTAACCAGCCGAGCCCCACTCTCAGCAGCGTAAGCGTTAGCCGTAATCCTAGAAGCCTCCCGGACAATACCCTTAACATCGAGTTCTTTCTCGCCCCGTTTAACCCTATCATAACTCATCAACAAACCGATAGTCCTAGCATAACTCATAATGTATCCGGTTATCTCCGACTGCCTAAGCCTAGACGAGTGGAATCTCCGAAGATAATCCCTAACCTTCTCGACCAGCTCGTTCTCCCTCCTAGAAAGATCAAGGACTCCATTCCCACTACCACTTCTACGGCGCCAGACTACGACGATACTACTAGTAATAGCCTCCTTACCACGACTAACAACACTCTGCAAACTCTCAGTCAATAATGGAAAAGCATTAGTAACATACAACCCCGCCCTCCTACCAGCATAGACAAGAGCAGCCCAAGCCTCCGGGCTACTATGAGCAAAATAAGTAACAAGTAAACCATCACTCTTCAAAACACGAACCATAGACTCAAAACTACGCCCCAACAAATCCCAATAAACCCTCTCAGGATCAACACCCTTCTTCAAAACACCGAAATACTCAAGCCTACCAGGGTTAAAATCAACCTCACTAATACTAAAACGCTCCCACTGAGTACTAATAGGAGAACCAAACTTATCAAACAAAACATCACCATGAAAACGAGGAACAAGCCCACCATCAACAACATCACTCAAAGCACGCTTCAACCAAACAAAATAAAAATCACTAAGCTCGGCATAAGGAACATCATCACGATAAGGAGGATCAGTAACAATAACATCAAACCTTTCATCCCCAGGCTCGCTGATCACAGTAGCATCATCAAGCCGAACCCTAACCCTACTAGAACTACCAGAAACACCATAAACAAGATAAGACATTGAATCTATTATGTATTCCTCTACAATGGATATAAACGATAAAGGACTATTGGCATTATATGGATTGACCTCACTCCAATTCCATTGCATAGCTATTCCTCTTACCGCTAAAGTATGTTGTACTTTAGTTACTCCCCAAAAACCGGGGTTCCAAGCAGTAACAACAGAGTTATAATCAGCATGTTTACAAAGTGTTATTGCTAGGTATGTCGTTATTGCTTCTGCGTATTTAGATGCGTTTTCTTTGCTCCATCCTTCCCTTAGCTTTTCCCCTTCAACCCTCTTACCTGCCTCGCGTATTAGTTTGACGAGTTTGACTAGTGTTAGGAGCTGGCGTGGGTTAGATAGTTTGTAGAATTTTTCAAAACCCCATGTTATTATGCTTAGATTTCCTGCTGTTCCAGAAGTGTATTTCCATAGTTCCTCTGTTGGTATGTCTGGGTCTTCCCAGAGTTGTTTTAGTTTTTCGAGTGCTTTCCATAGTTTTTCGTCGTCTTCCCTTGTTGTTGGCTGGAATTCTAGGTTTCCATTCCTGATTTTGACTTTTACTAGTAGTCTTGGCCTTGCTGGGCTGTTTTTTAGTTCTTCTAGGCTTATCTCGCCATTTAGGTATTTTTCGAAGTTCGTGTTCCATTGTTTTAGGGCTTTTTTGACGTGCCATTCCCGGTGTTTTCCCTTTATTTTTGCGTGGCAGTGTAGGCATGTTAGTTCTTGTTTTTTCGCGTCTATGTTTGGTTTTCCGTTTAGTTGTGGGTCTCCGATGATGTATTTTTGATCTTGTATTTTGACTCCTATTGTTTTTCCCCCGCTTATTATTGGCTCGGCGTTGTGTGCTTTACCTGTTAGGTCTACTACTTCTATTTCTACCCGGTCGTTTCTGGGGACGGGCTTCATGTAGGCTAGTTTCACGTATTTGTCTCCTTTCTTTACTCTTGCTAGCCACCAGTTTCCTATTGCTGGTGTGTATTTTCCGCAGTAGGGGCATTTGATCTCCCATGTTCCGATGTAGACTGCTGTGTCTTCATCGTATAACTCCCTTATATCCGGGTCTTTCCTAAGCTCCTCGATCACCCTTCTCCCGGCTTCCTCGACGTCTTTCACAAGGTTCCTCCATGCTTTATCCCTCGCTGCTTTCAGAGGGTATTCTAGGATTGCTCGCAGGAAGATTACGGCTGTTGGTAGTAGTTCTACCGCTACAACGTTACCGACTCCTAGCCGGAGGGCTTCTAGGGGTATTGAGCCGTAGCCTGCGAAGGGGTCTAGGAGGCTTGAATCCTGGAAGAGTCTCCGGTACTCCTCCCTTATCACTGGGTTGAAACGGTGGGGTGTACCCTTGAAGCAGTAGCCGAGAT
>JALWZC010000113.1:7882-11521 GCA_027002875.1 Desulfurococcales archaeon | reverse complement strand
ATCTTTATTATATCATCTCCCTCCGTTACGATAATCTTATTATTGTATGATGCTTGTTTATCAATTCTTATGTAAAACCTGTTATTACTCTTGTCGTATCTTAGATCAAAACTTACACTTAAAATAGACTTATCTGTTGTTGATAGTTTTCCTCCAAGGTATTTAAGAAATAAAACTGCCTCATTGTTTCCTAGTATGTAGCGAATTATTTTTATAATATTACCGTAGTGCCCTCTATACTCAGTAATTAATGGCTGTTTACCTTTAAGATTCTCTGGGAGAAGGTTTTTCACTGCTTGTAATACTTTATCACAGTTTTCTGTAGCGTGACAATGTGTTATGATCTCTACGCCATGTATCTTTGGCTTCAAGGCCGTTACTCTTCAGCTTTTTTAGCTGCGACAGTCCAGGGTTCTCTAGCTCCACGGCTTGCTTCATGGCGTTTCCTAAGTATCCTCTCCTTTTGTTTTCTCTTCCATTTATACTTTGTAGTATACTTTAATCCACGGCTCTTCCTTAATCCCCTCATTTTCTTCCCAGCACTTGTTAATCCACGAAATACTCTTCCGCGATGTTGTTTTTCACATATCCACTTTATATCCGGGTCATTACATATGGCGGGATGATGTGGATCGACAAGTATTACTTCGTACCATTTATATAGTCCATCCTCTCCTACATAGTAACTATTGAGTACCTCTAGGTTAGGGTATTTACGTGCTGCCCTTTCTTCAGCGATTAACCTTATGCTCTTAGCAGGGGCAAATCCATAAACACCCATTCTCTTAGGTCTACGCCCCTTATTCGGCCTCTCCTTTCTCATACCGCCCTTCCTGACCCGGACTCTAACAACTATAAAGCCCTGCTTAGCCTTATACCCCAAAGCCCGGGCTCTATCGAGCCGTGTAGGCTTATCGATCCTTATAACGGCCGGTTCTCGTCGCCATTTTATCAGTCTTTCCCTCATAAGCAATCCATGCTCTTCTTCGTAAGGTTTCTTCCACTGTTGTGCTATGTGATGGTATAATCCCTTAACCATTACTATTCAACCCTTCACGGCTATTACCGAACCGACTGGTATTCTTAGACATCTTTACTAGTTTATAAAATTTAGTCAATGTGCAGAGTATATCGTTTTTAACAGGTTATCTTTCCAGCATCATACAGCTAGTATAAATTAATAAATTATTATAAGTCCTTTCTCTAAGACTCTCTATAGTATTATCCTAATACCAGCATGGTGTAGTTAATGCCTCCACCCGTAAAACTAATCGGATTAATAGGTAAGACTAATGTTGGAAAATCCACGCTATTCGCCGCTATCACTATGGCTACTGTAGAAATAGCGAACCACCCCTTTACTACTATAAAGCCTAATACAGGCGTGGGTTATGTTAGGAAGAAATGCGTTCATGTAGAGCTGGGGCTGCCGAAATGCGATCCGAGAACTGGTATGTGTATTGAAGGAAACAGGTTTATACCGATCAAAGTAATGGATGTTGCAGGCCTAATACCTGGAGCTAGTAAAGGACGGGGACTCGGCAATAAGTTCATGGATGACCTGAGACAAGCAGATATTCTAATACATGTAGTCGACGCATCCGGTTCGACAGATCTGGAAGGAAACCCGGTTGCACCCGGAACAGCTGATCCCGTCGAAGAAGCTAAGCTCATACAAATCGAGATAGATGAATGGTTTAAATCAGTTATAAAGAGGATATGGGAGAACAAAGTTTCAAAGCAAGTCTATAATATAAAGTATCCTATAGATTACCTAGCACGGAATCTCTCAGGTTTGAGTATTAAAAAGAGCCATGTAATAGAAGCGCTTAGAAAGTCCGGGCTCGAAAATAAAAAGCTTAAAGATTGGAGTATCAACGACGTTGAGGAGTTTGCCGTAGCACTTAGGAGAATAGCCAAGCCGATCATAATAGCTGCTAACAAGATCGATGTAGATCCAGCCTATGATAACGTTAAAAGGCTACAAAAAGTATTTGGAGAGGAAAATGTTATACCGGTGAGTGGTTTAGCTGAACTAATTCTCAAAAAAGCATCTCGTTCCGGATACATAAAGTATATTCCAGGTGATCCGGACTTTAAACTATCTAGTAAAAGACTATCAGATCAACAGAAGAAAGCCTTGGACTTAATTAGGAGAAAGATTCTTTCACGGTACGGGTCTACAGGTGTGCAACAGCTAATTAACCATGCAGTATTCAACGTGTTAAATTTAATAGTTGTTTATCCTGTTGAAGATCATCATAAATATACTGATCACTATGGAAATATACTTCCAGACGCATACCTAGTGCCTAGGGGTACGACTGCTAAAGAGTTAGCATACATGATTCATACAGATCTAGGTAAGACTTTCCTGTATGCGATAAACGCTAAGACTGGTGAAAGAATAGGCGAAGACTACGTTTTGAAAGATAATGATGTAATTAAGATCGTTGCCGCAAGTGCACATTAGTTATTTCTGAGAAACTCTCTTCAACATATTCCAATACTCTACAGCTTTCTTATAATAGTAATCGCCTTCCTTATGCGGGCCTATAGCTTCTAATCCTTTTTCTTTTATTAATTTTCTATAATGTTCGGCTTCCTCTCTACTGATCTTACCATGTTTCTCCAAATAATCCAGTACTTCATAGGCTTCCTCTATAGTATTACATCGCCTTAAGTAGTCTTCAACTGTGGGTGTATATCCCCGCCAAGGATCAGGAGGCAGTTTTTCAATAATCAGTTCCAGATCTAAACCCTCATTTTCACCGAGCAATTCTTTGGCTAAATTTGGAAACTTCTTCTTAAAATTTTCTATACTCATACGCAATCTTAACTCACCGCGTGAAAAACTAACATAATTATGTTAGTTATATTCCCATAATCATTAATCTTTTCTTAAGGGCTCTATATATGCTACCCCTTTCCACTTATAGAAACTATGTGCTGGCACGTCATGATCTACAACTGCCCCGGGAGCTATCCAGCTACCCGATCCGATCTTTATCCCCGGCATTAATGATACGTTAATCCCTGTCTTTACATATCCTCCAACAACTGCTCCGAGCTTTCTCCTACCGCTCGAGACTCTCTTACCCTTTATGATCATTTTAACGGGTTTATCGTCGAATCTTAAATTAGCCGTTATTGTACCAGCACCAAAGTTTACATGTTCTCCGATAATGCTATCACCAACATATCCCAGATGACTTATATGTGTATGTTCGAAAACAATGCTCTCTTTAACTTCTACGGAAAAACCTATCCTAGCTTCTTCACAAATACTCGTATATGGCCTTATCCTAGCATTCGGACCTATAACGGCGCCCTTACCAATATATGCTGGTCCTTCAATAGAGGTAAACGATCGAATTATTGCGTCTTTCTCAACAATAACATTTCCTTTGATCACAACGTTCTGTTCGATTCTTCCATTAATTCTTGTTTTAATCTTTCTAAGCGCGAGTTTATTCGCTTCTAGGAGATTCCAAGGCCTCCCAATATCGATCCAGTTTTCCCTATTAATTGTGTAAATATGTATTTCTGACTTATCAGCGATCTTGTTAAGTATGTCTGTGAATTCAAGTTCCCCTCGAGGACTGGGCTCAATGTCTTTATTCTCGATAATTAGCCTAG
>JALWZC010000113.1:0-7872 GCA_027002875.1 Desulfurococcales archaeon | reverse complement strand
AGTCTATGAAATATATACCGGCATTCACAAGGTTTGAGGGTGGATTATCGGGTTTTTCGATAACTCCCTTGAAAATGTCGTTGCTTCTTATTAATACTCCATATTCTCGAGGATTGTCTACTCTCACACCAACGATCATGTCTTTATTATTACTCACAAGTTCCCTGTAAATATTCCAGTTACCTAGGAATAAGTCTCCATAAACGATTAAGATTCTATCTCGTGTCTTTAATGCTTCAATACCCTTAACAACCGCGTCACCTGTACCCAGAGCTTCTCCTTGATCAACTATTCTGATCTTAACATTACTCCACTTATCGCGTATATGCTCCTCTAGCTTCTCCTTCATATAGCTAGCTACAATAACAATTTCATCTATAGAGCCAGTATTTAATAGGGCTTCTATGTGCCAGTCTATTAGAGGCTTGCACATGATAGGTATCAACGGCTTTGGACGGGTTTCCGTTAGAGGTCTCAGCCTTTTACCCTTACCAGCTGCAAGTATAACTGCCTTCAACCCTCATCACTTTCATTAATATAATCATATAATACTGTTCCAAGGGCTATTAGCCCTGCGGCTGCAGCATAATCTGTGGAAAGCGTTATTCCGGGAGCTATATCTACTACTAGATCTGCGAACCTATAAATTCCTAGCGGGATTCCCTGCCTAGATCCGAACAGTAAATTAACCCTTTTATTACTTCGCAAAACTAGTTCGACCAGCTTATCCGTTACATTACCTATATATTCTCCCTCGGGTTCGAACACTATAATTACTTCATTTATTCTATCACGGACAAGCTGATGTATATCCATAACATTCACAGGTACACGTTTAACTTGTCTAGAATAATTCTTCTTCTGTACGATGTATCTAGACTTTATGCCGTCTAGAACTGATAATATAAAGTATGCTAATTGTTCACCATCTACTAATCCGCTGGGCGCTACTACAAGTTCTCTAACCTCGAAGTTTTGTACCTCGCGCCCAATTCTCTTCCCCATTTCCTTAATTGAATCTATTGGACCTAGGAAGGGCATTTGTACTACGGATATCTTCCTGAATATTCTGTATAACAATTTCTTGCTCGGGGTTATTTTATGGTATTCGAAAGAGCCCGGAACAATACTTATATATGCATCATTCTGTATAATTTCAACGAAGACGATCTTATCTGGATATTTAAGGTTAACGCTAGCACCAGTATATTTCCTAACACAATCCCCTACAATAACATTCACATCAATACTCGTAAACTCGTGTTTTCCACGCCTAGTAGTTCTAACAGCGAATGATTCATTACTTGAAATATACTTATTTATCTCACCTGAAAGAACATTACAGATCTCGTATGGTTCGGCTCTCGAGACAAAATGTATCGGTAATACTTTTCCAGCTTCAGGTATGTTTTTAAGAATCTCCTTAACCGCTCTATCTCTTATAGATGGATCACCATAAATGAGCACTAATCCCTTAAAACCTCGAGGAGCAGGTACAGCTTCAACTTCTCTAATTAACTCTTTAATACGTGTAGCTACTATTCTCTCGAAACCTAGCTCAGTCTTAACTAGTATTATTGGTTCCTTCATTAAGATCACGCCTGAGTGATACTACCTGGATGAACTGTTGTATTATTATACTTTTAAGTAATTACCCTTATAGAAAATAATGGATCGGAAACGGAGAAGAGGGTTTCAACGTTTAAGCTGTAGAGGTGAGACTACTGTTGCTGGCTTTAATCCCTCCGGTGTTGGTATCAGTAGTAGTTTAGACTTGTATACTTCGACTTTTCTTATGGGATATATTTTCCTAGCCCTTTCTGCTATTACAGCGCTCATCTTTCCGAACAACATTTCCTGGATTAATTCATCGAGGGTTAACTGCGGCACTCTTTCATTAACGTATTCCTCCATGATCTTTCTGATAGCTCTTTTCTGGCTAGTTCTACACCTATAACTGGTTAGTGCTACGATTGTTAGTCTTAGATGGTAGTTATCTTTTGTTGCGACGTTAAATATCCCCTGTATTTTACTACTCTTTCTCCTAATCAGACTCTTCATGTAGTCTCTTGAAAGCTCATGTCCTTTGAATCTAGTTATAGCTGTATCGTCTTTTACATCGATTATTTGAAAGTATAATCGGACATGTACTTGTGTTATGTCTCCCGTTATATCGTATAGCGTTGTCTCCATTACTCGGCCTATTAGTTTTAACGGGTCGTCCGCTGGTGTTGTCCCGATAACCATGTTTCCAAATATGGGCGGCGCTATTACTCTGTACCATTTCTTTAATTTCCATTTATCTCTTACTGCAAACTTCCTCCTCGAAGACAATAAGGGCACCCCATTAATTATCTATCCTGCATAGACTATTCCCAATCTAATCATCTAAGCCCTATTTAAGCATTATCAGTGTTTCATCGATTACTTCGATTATTGATAATATTTCATCTATTGTTCCTCTTAAGCTATCAAACTTTTTTGCGTTAAAGGGCGTTACTACACGGAACTCGTAAATACAGCGATCATCTATCTTCTCAATATTTGTTTCTATACTCATCCCTCCGGGAATATCAATATTATCGGGTTCAATAGCCTTATATAAGCTTATACAATATAACGGATCAAAACTCTCAACACGGACCATAGTTTCAGAATACTCCACAACCTCACCCCATACTACAAAACTGTCCCTCATCACAATTCTCTAACACATAGTTCCAATCATAACCAGCCCGCAGCAATTCCCGGACAACAGTATATTCCCCACGATCAACATGCTTAATAAAAACGGGTTTATCAGGCAACTTACCAATAGAATCCAATGCATCAATAATCAACTCGGGCCTAATGATATAATCAGTCTCAACAACGCTACTACCCCTAAGAACCTGCATAACAGACATACCAGCCTCAACAGCAACAACATCAATGTACTTCTCATAAATACTCAAAACATGATAAAGTAGCATTTGATCAAAAGCTATAAGAGGTATTCTAACCGGGTTATCCATGCCTAAAACCATATAGACTAGTAAGGAGCCCATAATCGATGGAGAATCAATCCTTACCTTACCGAGACCGATCATATAGACGTATCCTATAAGCCTATATAATATCTCCTTACGTGTTGAAGGATCAATGTCCAAGTTATCATATAATAACTGGACAAACCTCTTAGCCCTCTCCGGCTCAGTCTCCGAGAAGACATGATGACTAGTAGCAGACCCTGGATCACCGACTCCGGGAATCATACTTATTAAACGAGCAGCTTTCTCAACATCACCAGTAAGACCGGGGAGGAAGGGTATCAGCGTACTCGTTACTTGGTCAACAAGCTTCTTCCTACCCCAACCCCAAAGCCTAAAACCAAACTCTGAAACAACTAGATCCTGCTCCACTAGTTCGTCGAGCAGTGATCTCTCAACATCTCTAAACCCTTCCTTCCCCAGATCAAGCCCCCTATATTGTCCAGCGATAAGGCTTAGAACTGAAAACCAGTAGTAATTACTCGACTTATTCTTAGTGAAAAACGTTGCTAACCCCGTTATACTATGCGTCTTCTTCCTTCCGAGTAATAATACATTTGGATAGTTGGGCTTAGAAGGAAACCCTATTAATAACTTTACAGAATTACTATCTTCCTTAACACTTCTAACATCTAATCCTATTACAACTCTCTTACCCAACTCATGTAGTGTTTCCATTAGAACTCCAGCAGCGAGAAGAGAGTCTAAATCCGTACTAGGAATTATTAATACCTTGTCCTCCTCAAGTATCGAATTTATAATATCCTGATTGGACGTCAAAAATAATCACTTATAACCCGGTAGATAACTATCATTATAGGTGTTTACCGTAAATAAAATACTTTAAAGCCAGGTATGAGCTTTACCTGTACCTGTTTTAGAGATAGCTTGATACTAGTAGCTTTGCCTGCTCTGGCGTATATTTCCAATCCGGCGGTAGTCTCCCGATTCGTTTATAGTATTTGACTAGTCTCCTAATCTTAGACTCTAGATCAATGAGTCCCTTCTTTGCATGAAAGTCTTTGGGGTGTTCTTCTAGGTGTCTTCTTAGGTTAACGGCTTTCTTCATCAAGTAGAGTAAGTCTTCTGGAACGGGTAGTTTTGCATCATACTTCTCCAGTATCTTTGTGAGTTTCTTACCAGTAACTTGTTTAACTAGTGGAATACCGTATTGATCTCTAAGTATTATCCCAATCATTGACGGCGTGTATCCCTTCTTAAATAATTCTACAACTAGTAGCTCTATATCGCTAGGCCTCATATCTAGTTTTAACCATCTCGGCGGCCCGGTTCTAGCAGGCCTTGTAGAGTGCGATTGCCCCTTGTCCCTCTTCTTATTCATAATCCATAACCCCGATTTCGCCTATTCATTACACTCTTTGTTCTATAGCAATGCTACTCTTAAAGGATTATAATTAAAGGTATTTTAAACTTATAGATTCCCTATCACGGCTAAGCTTGATGCATTCCGATAGTTTTTGAAACGCTTTCCTTACAGAGCGTGCCCGATGGGAATACTTGTTTTTCTCATGTATGTCCATTTCTGCAAATGTTTTCTCCGAATTCTTTGGCTTAAATATAGGATCGAATCCAAAACCTCTATTCCCATAGGGTTTCTCGGTTATTGTACCATATACCTTCCCAGTAGCAGTTATGATGCATGGTTTATACACTATAACAGACACCGATTCAAACCTAGCCCCTCTATCTTCAACCCCTTCTAGAAGTCTAAGTATTCCCTCGAACCCTAATTTACTGTATACATAGCTACTATAAGGACCTGGGAATCCGTTTAATGCTTCAACGAATAATCCAGCATCTTCAACTAGTATGGGTTTTTCCAGCTTCATATAAGCGTTCAGCGCGGCATATTCAGCAATTCTAACTAGTGAGTCAGATTGTATTTCTAACTTATGCCCCGGAAGCATCTCTATTTTAAACCCAAAGTCATATACTAACGGTTCTACCTCTTCGAATTTGTGTTTGTTACCAGTTAAGAAGAATATTTTATTCAACATACTTCTCAAACCTCTTCTTAATCCTCTCTGAGACGTATCTACCTCTTAACGCTATTTCATAGACTCTCTCCTTAACTTCTTCATATAGTAGGGGTGCTACTCCCCGGTATCCCTTCCAGAAATTGTCCATAAACAATTCACTCTTCTCTGGTGCTAGGGCGTTGAGACTTCTACGTAGTAAGTGTATGTCGATCGCATACTCTTCTACGTCCGAACTGTAACCTGCTAAGCCGAAGTCTATAATGTATGGTTTAAGGGTGTTTGTAATGATAATATTACCTAGCGAAAGATCTCCATGATAAATTCTATTTATATGCATGACTGCAGTCATTTCACCAATTCTCTTAGCGACCGCGGATAATTGCTGATTGGGGATCGAATCTATTACTTCGCTGAGTTTATCCCCTATAATATACTTCATGATGATCAAAGAGTTAGCAGGGTCAATAATCAAGGGTGGGGGAACATTAACGTTTTTCAAGTATAATTCTACAAGAATCCTGCCCTCGGTCTTTGTTCTCTGATACCTAAAAATCCGGTCATATACTGGGTGGCGATATGGTTTTGAGATTCTATACTTAGCCACGAACTTCTCTCCGAGTATTTCTATGAGATAAATGTGAGCCTCTGCACCCATATATAAAGGCTTTAATCCGGTAGCCACGGTAGATCAACCTCATCTATTCTCCACCTCTGCCTAACGATGGCTTTCTCCGGATCGATCCTTAGACCGTTTATATATCCTAAGTAGCCTGTGTATGCAATCATAGCCCCGTTATCCCCAGAATACTCCGGAGGGGTCCCGGCATATACAGCGTTATGGAGCTCAGCCATTTTTGAAAGTTTTTCCTTAAGATAAGTATTCGCGGCAACACCGCCTACGAGCAAAACTTGTTTTTTACTCGTTAATACAAGTGCGCGTTCAGCAACTTCAACGAGCATGTTGAACGCTGTCTCTCTAAGGCTAAGGCAAACGTCTCCCAGCTTTTCCGGATCACCCTTATATTTTTCAGCAAGCTTCAAGGCAGCAGTTAATAAACCGGAGAAACTTAAGTCTATCCCTTTAACACTATACGGTAGCGGGATAAAACTACTACCCTTCTCTGCACATAAATCAACAACGTGTTTACCATTAACTACGTAGGGAGGAGCAAGACCAGCTTCGCGGGCAAATGTATCCAGTAAATTACCAAGGGGTAGATCTAGGGTTTCGCCGAGAACCCTATACCTTTTCTTGCGCTGTACAGCTATGAGCGTATTACCACCAGAAACATAAATTACTAAAGGATCTCGGAAGTTGTAGAGAAATTTACCGATCTCTACATGGGCGACTGCATGATTAACCGGGATTAATGGCTTATTATAATAGCTAGATAAAAACCTCGCTAAAGAAGCCCCAACCCTAAGGCAAGGTCCCAACCCGGGGCCAAGGCTAACTGCAAAACCTGATACGTCGCCTATACTGATCCCAGCTTTCTCAATAGCTATTTTTAATACTCTCGGAGCAGTTTTTACATGATGTTGGGCAGCCTCTCTAGGATGAATCCCGCCTTTTAAGGGTACATATCTATCATTAATATTAGCAAGGATCTTTACATGCTCGCCTCGTCCAGTTACTACCCCTACGCCAAAGGTATGGCTCGTTGATTCAAAACCTACTATTAGAACTTCTCCATGCAAAACACAAAACCCTGAACAACACGATAACATAAAACGGTAGAAAACTGTTACTCCCTAACATACTCGACATATCCGCATTTCCCGCAATGCCATCTAGGAACAGGGTATTTGTGGAAAGCCATGAAGCTACCGCATTTCGGGCATTTCTTATTCTTAGGCTTTATTATTCCCTTCTCATAATCGAATTCGTAGAGCTTATGTACATACGCCATACTATTCATCACCTCAAGCCATTCCCTGTTCTTTCATCATTTGTTCTAATTGATAAGACTGCGATGCATATTCGTTACGTTTAATGACGTGAGGTGGTTCAAATAGCTTTGCGCGATCACTGCTGTCGTATATATGTATTTCTGCATTTGAAACACTCATACCATACTCAGTTTTAATCATTCGTACGTATACCTTATTAACGTCTACTCCATAAATCCGGGCAATTTCATGCCTTATTAATCCGCGGCTTGGCGTGGATTTACCGATGTGCCCGATCCTTACAATTATTTCCTTCCTTTTAATTAATGGATTATACTTCTCCTCGACGATCTCGCCGGTAAACTCGCCTATCTGGATAGTCTTACCCATTTTCTACACCTATCATCAACACTAATCCTTAATCAATACTCGTTATAGGGTCTTAAATCTAGCGTCTTCTAGGGCATTATGATTACTAATAAATAGTTTAAATACCTATCCCATAGTATTAAGCTCTTGTAATACTTGTAGTGTCGGGTTCGAGTATTTTTAGTAATCGTCTTCCCCTTACTAACTCCGAAGTTATTACTACTACCCCGATGCCTGGTTGTCCATAAGCTATCTTATAACCTTGCTTTTCCAGTGCTATTCCTATTGGCGTAAGATCCTCCTCTCCACGGACAAGGATTGATCCTATCCTTTCCTGTTTAAGAATCGTTCTAGTATTGATGCTTAAAGTTCCCCGGGGATTAATCGTTTGTACTATAGGTTTTTTCAATACTGGTTTAACGAACTTAGTTCTCCTAGTCTTGTAGTCTACAATGCTGATCATATATTCAAGAGTTTGGGAGACAAAGTCTCCAACGGCATAATAAGCCTTTAATCCCTTTACGATTCCTTTCCGTGAAATATAGAGAACACCTTGAGGAGAGGATAGTATTTTACGTATTTTA
>JALWZC010000112.1 GCA_027002875.1 Desulfurococcales archaeon | reverse complement strand
ATAATAATCTGTATTCAATATACCCGTATCAATTAAGAGAAACAAGGCGTATTAGAGGATATTGGGTGATGTGTTTTGGTTTTAAAGGTTAAAGTGATTATTTCTAAGAGGGCATACTTACTCGGTGTGCTTTACGATTTATATCATGTCCCCTCTCTGATCGAGAATGATCACTTGTATGTTCTGAATGTGGGGGAGTTATCCAGGTTCTTCTATGTTGGAATGATGCTTGATAAATATAGCTTGTGGAGGAAGGCCTTCGAGACGGTAATAGGTTTAAGCAATGATTATGAATCCGAGAAGTATCTTGAAATACTTGATGATATAGATATTTATCGCTGGGACTTGTTAAAGGCTGAACTCGAATTACTTGCATCAAAACTCATAACTAATATATACCCCAATATCAAGCCGAAGCTTCTAGAAGCTTTTAAAAATATACTCGGTATTGAGAAAGTTTTCAAAAAATCATTCATCATTATAGGGGTTAACCCGTTTAAAGGCTTATTCGGAAGCCTACCAGTATACAACGGGGAAGAATACGCGGTAGCTACAACAATCACTAACCTAAACGTTAAACCCGAAGAAATACTAGATTTAACCATACACGAACTACTCCATGGACTAATAAGAGTAAACAACATACCAATACCGGAGCAGTACGAGGAAGAATTCATCGATATACTAACACCTGAAGGGTTCCTCTCAAAACACCTAGGATTATCGAAAACTGTTAAATCTAGTGAAAGCCCCCTCTACCCCATAGTAAAAGCTTATTTCGATGAAAAACAGTTTGAAAGAGGAGTATCACTAATAGGGTATTTGAAGAATAGGCTAAACCAGACATATCACCTATAAAACAAGGGGGGATTAACGCGTAAAAGGATAGCGAGATATAACCTTGTAGGTATAAGGGTGTTTTCATGGAGAAAGCTCTGAGTATGAAGAAGCCTACTAGAGCTCTCAGCGGTGTTACAGTAATAGCTGTGATGACACACCCTCTACCCTGTCCCTTCAACTGTGCATACTGCCCCGGCGGTCCGGGCTGGAATGCTCCTAAAAGCTATTTTGGAAATGAGCCGGCTTTGAGGAGGGCTAGGAGGAACGGTTTCCACCCATACAGGCAGGTGCATGAGAGACTGCGCCAATATATTTATCTAGGACACAAGCCTTCGAAGATCGAAGTAATCGTTATGGGCGGGACATTCCTCGCTACACCGCGGAGATACCAGGAATGGTTTATAACAATGATCTATGAAGCACTAAATAGGTTTCCAGACCCCGAACCGCCTAGAAGATGGGATTTAACCAGTGCACAGCTTAGAAACGAGAAGGCGAAGTATAGGTGTGTCGGGTTAACTATAGAGACGAGGCCGGATTACGGCTATGAAGAACATGCTGATATAATGCTAAGCTATGGAGCTACACGCGTAGAATTAGGAGTACAATCGATCTATGACGATGTCTTAAAGAGGGTTAATCGGGGCCATGGTGTAAGGGAGACTATTAAGTCTACGAGGATACTGAAAGATGCAGGCTTCAAGATAGTATACCATATAATGCTTGGATTGCCGGGTAGCGATCCTGATCGAGACGTTGAAATGATAAGGGAAATCTTTGAAAACCCGGATTTTAGGCCGGATATGTTGAAGATATACCCGACTGAAGTAGTAGTTGGGACAAAGCTCTATGAATGGTGGAAGAAGGGACTCTATAAACCATACGATGATGAGACAGCTATTGAAACAATATGCAGAATGTACAAGTATATTCCTAAATATGTCCGCGTAATGAGGATTAGGAGAGATATACCCGCGCAAGAAGTAGCTGCTGGAACTAAGAAGGCTAATCTGAGAGAATACGTTGAGAAGAAATGTATCGAGGAAGGAATACCGATCAGGGAGATCAGGTTCCGGGAAGTTGGGAGACAAGCCTACAAGTTCGGGAGATACCCCGATCCCAGGTATATCGAGATCACGAGGACAACCTACGAGGCAAGCAGGGGGATCGAGGAATTCCTAGCAGTAGAAGATACAAGGAACGATATAATCATCGGGTTCCTAAGAATGAGGATCCCCAGTAGTGAAGCACATAGGCCGGAGATAGATGAACATACGGCAATAATAAGGGAACTACACGTTTACGGGCTTCAACTACCAGTGGGTGAGAAGGGTGATTCATGGCAGCATCGAGGCTGGGGTTCTAGGCTACTATTAGAAGCTGAAAGGAGAGCGGTTGAAGAATACGATGCTAGAAAGATGATCATTATAAGCGGTGTAGGAGTTAGGGATTATTACCGCAGATTCGGATACTACAGACCAATGAATAGCCCGTATATGCATAAAAACCTAAAATAAATACGGGTGGAGTATTGTGGTCCATGAATGGGCATTAGCGGAGGCAATCGCGGAATACGTTGAACAGCAAGCTAAGGGTAGGCCGGTTAAGAAACTAGTAATATCGCTCGGCGTTCTTCAAAGCATTGATCGGGAAATCCTAGATTTCGCGTTGAAAAACATACTGGAGGATAGAAATTTGAGGATCGGATCGATCGAGTATGTTGATGAAGAAGTAGTGCTGAGATGTAAGAGGTGTGGTTATGAATGGAAGCCTTCAATGGATGAAGTAGATGAATCCGTTAGGGAGGCGATACATTTCGTACCCGAAGCCGTCTACTCATATTTTAAATGTCCACGTTGTGGGAGTAGGGACTTTGAAATAGTATCCGGTAGGGGGATAAGTATTAAGGAGATGATATTTGATGAATCCGGGAAGTGATCCAAGACTACTAGTAATACCCCAGCGCTTATCTGGAGTAAAACACATAATACCAGTAATGAGTAGTAAGGGCGGCGTGGGTAAGACACTGTTATCAACCCTACTAGCACTAGCGGGAGCGGATAAAAAGCTGAAAGTAGGACTATTAGATCTGGATTTTACTAATCCGTCGACACATATAGTGTTAGGAATCGATCCCTCTTCTATTCAACCAGTTGAAGAAAAGGGAGTTATACCGCCGATAATACACGGAATAAAATACATGACACTAGCAATGTACACTGGCGAAAACCCTACCCCCCTACGAGGCAATGCTATCAATGATGCTTTCCTCGAGATACTAGCAATTACTCGCTGGGGGGAACTAGACTATTTATTCATTGATACACCTCCCGGTTTAAGCGATGCACAGTTAAACCTTTTAACATACCTTCCAAGCAGGATCGAGCCGTTAATCGTCGCAACGCCAAGCCCCCTCGCGATTATTAGTGTGGAAAAATTATTGAGAGTACTTATCGAGGGCAAATACAGGATTATAGGATTAGTCGAGAACATGTCCAATAATAGGAAACTATTGATGATCGCGCAGAAATACAATATCAGATACTTGGGGCCAATACCATACTTTAAGGAAATAGATAACTTAATAGGAAATCTAGAAGCCCTGCGCTCCTCCCAATTTTATGGGAAAATCATAGATATACTAGAGAAGATAATATATGTATGAACGTATAAGAGCTATAC
>JALWZC010000111.1 GCA_027002875.1 Desulfurococcales archaeon | reverse complement strand
TTGTTACAGAGCTTGTCCGCTAGATCTCGGGTATTCAAGTAGTGGGCGCCAGTTACTTTCAGTTCTTTTTAGTTGTTACATGATAGGATATTCATACAGATCAAGCATGATGAATCGCTTGTTTTTACTTTCAGTTCTTTTTAGTTGTTACCGAGGTTATTGGATTTCGTGGTTGTTTAAATATTTTATGGTCTAGATGGGATGCTTATCCCAACCACGCACCTCTTCATCGCGGAACCCCGGGTTCGGTTGGTATAGATCAACAATACACTATTCATAAACAAATAACAATGTATAAAAGATCCCAGAATAGTTTATGTGGTTGCTACGCTGTACCTCTACCCCAAATTTAAAACTATGAATATAGAAATCCTTCAATTCTGTAGTTGCTACGCCCGCTATGAATTCTTCCGGTTTAGTCTCGGGCTTCTGGTCCTTCAATTCTGTAGTTGCTACGCATTTATTTGTATACCAGCATACTTTAGGAATCTCTTCACCCTTCAATTCTGTAGTTGCTACGCAAAACTTCAGGCTATTTGACCCAGACTGTGCGGCAACAATAATCCAATTCTGATCCTTCAATTCTGTAGTTGCTACGCTGAATTAATAAATACCGAAATTTTCATCAAGGTGTCTCTTACCTTCAATTCTGTAGTTGCTACGCTCGGCAATTCTTTATCGAATAGATCGAAGTACTTAGCGATCGCCTTCAATTCTGTAGTTGCTACGCTGATTATGTTTTTCTTCGGGGTGGTATTTAAGGTTTTCTTGTTTGTTTATGGCTGTTAATCAGTGATCGAGTTGTATAAGGGAACATGTTCATAGACGTGGATCGTTAGATCACTGATTAAGCCTGATTATTGAATTGTTACGTTGTTGTTATATTTGTTTAACTTATTGTTACACTATTATTGTTTTTATACAGTTGATCACTGATGGTGTGTTTTCGTCGTGTTTCTATTTGGGGTGTTGTTTATTATGTTGGGTTGTTTATTGTTTTATTATGTGTTGTATTGGTTGTTTGTGGTTGTTGTGTTTTGGGTTTTAACCCGGTTGTTAGTGTTCGTTATAGTAGTGAGGGGGTTAGGGTTAGGCTTAGTCTTCTTACTGTTGTTTCTGGTTCTTTTGATCTTGTCTCGTTGTTTATTGATTCATTGTTTGTCTTGGCTAACACTGTCCCGGTCTTCGATGATTGGATTAGGGAGGCTGGTGCTGGTAGGGTTGCTGATCTTAGTGGGTACCGCGATGTTCTCAGGAGGTTTATAGATGTATTCCCAGGGATTATCTCTAAACAGTTAACACCTATTCTGCGTGGAATCCTGCCAGCCAGCTCGGTTGTTTCTTTGAAGGGGCCTAGTGCTGAGCTAGTTTTGAGGCTCGAGAATGGTTCTGCTTGGTGGAAAAGCTTTGATTACACCGTGCTAGAACATGTAAATTTCGAACTGGTCGATAATGATACTGTAGCAGTGTACATAGGTGGTAGACCCTATGGATTATACAGTCTAAGCAGTAGGGAATCCTTCAACCGGTCTATTATCGGAGTACTAGGATACTTGTTGAGCTATATGCTGGGGCCATTCTTCCTAATGAAACATTCCGCAATACTAGTTGCGGAGCCCGAGAAGATCAACGAGGCGATCAGGAAGCAGTACATGGAGCAGTGGGAGATGCTTAAGAAGATACTAGTCGAAAAACTAGGCTATAAACCCGAGGAATTAAAGGATCAACTCACAGTGCTGAACCACATAGTAGAAGCTTCAGCAAACAAGGGGTGGCGAATACCCTTCCTCCTAATACACCCCGAGAAAACCCCTGAAACAATCAAAATACTAAACGATAAATATCCGAGAGTATTCACATACACAGTAATAAGTACAGCTAACAATATTGACGTAGAAAGAGTAGCTGAGACTGTTCTAATTTCTAAATCGCATGTAGTTATTAATCGAGTTTAATGATAGTATCTTTGAGAATAATCGATTTGTTCTAATAGCATGGTTTAGTTATATCATCGTTACAATATAGTATAGGTGAGCACCGATTGGGATTGCATTTCCAATTTTGAAGTATTACAGAAGCCCTACACGGGTACAGTACGCTGGGTCTACGGACGCCTATAAATATATCGATAGCATTCGAGGTATCTATCGGATGATCGCCGAAGAGAAATATCACAGGAAAACTCAACGAAGTGTCACAGTACACAACGGTGCAGTTCGCAACAAAGTCGCTCCAGTTTTTAAGCCTGCTCCCCCAACCTCGAAGATCAGGCTTGAAAGGCAATGAAATACTCATTCTCGATAAAATATCATTGATATGCCTAGTATATTTATTAGTTCTTTCATCCCCAAACGATTACTTATAGCGTATGATGCCGTGCGAAGAATAGGAAACCACCCATTCATACATAAGTATTTAGCGAGACGATAAGCCGACCCACCATCAGTATCAAACGCCGTATCTCCAACTATTAAATAAACCCCATATTCTTTCTTACATTGACTACTTATGCTTCTCCCGCTTTTTAAGCGTCCATGTCTGAATATAGATTGACTAATAACAAAGTTCATGGAACACCAACAAAGTAATTTTTATATCGTATAGCTAATCCTTAAAAGTATCTCGATCAAAAGTAATTAATGAAATGATTATTCTTGTTGGAGATTCTTGATAATGATGTAACTATTTAGTCATGGGGTTAGTGATCGGTGTTGACTAGGAGGAATAGGTGTATTCATGAAATCATCTATGATATACTCTACTTGTTATCAAATAGTATTGGGGGCCTTGTTAAGACTAGGCTCTGCAATAGTGCTGGTTTACCGCTGGATCGTTGTAGTAAACTCTTAGGCCTGCTCTCGAGTTATGGACTCGTATATTCTAGAATTGTTAATGGTAGGGTGGTTTATTTTATTAGTGATCACGGCTACGCGTATCTAGGCCTCTTAGAACAGTTGGAGAGGATCCTGCCCCTCAGGTCTGGGTAACAATTTGTGAGCAATTTATTAATAAAGAATCCCTACACACTTATTAATTGGTGATCAGCTTTGGCTGTTGAAGAATTACACGTAGGTGGATCGGTTAGGCTAAAGGGCCCGATCAAGCTTAGAGTAGCCGAGGTTGCAGGTAGCCTCAAGATCGAGGGTGATGCAGAGGTCGAGGAGCTAGCTGTTAGCGGCTCGGCAAAGATCGCCGGTAGCGTTAAAGCCGGGGAGGTCCGCGTATCAGGCTCAATATCTATCGGCGGGAGCCTCTCAGCGGAATCGATCCGTATAAGTGGATCAGCGGGAATAGGTGGGGGAGTAAAGGCTGGGAAGCTCGAGGTATCGGGCTCCCTAAAAACAAGTAGGCTGGAAGCCGGGGAGTTATACATTAATGGCTCACTCGTAGCCGAGGAGATAAGGGCAGACAGGATCATAATAGGTAAAGACTCCGAGATAACCGGGAAGATAATAGGTAAATACGTGGAGATCGGTAAGGGAGCGGAGGTTGAAGACGTAGTAGCGGATACAGTAATCGTTAAACGGGACGCTGAAGCAGGGAAAATACATGCTAGGAGAGTGGTAGTCGAGAAAAACGCGGAGATAGACTACCTAGCATACACTGAGGAAGCGGAGATTGATAAAAGAGCGGAGATAGGAGAGCTAGAGAAAGTCGAGGAACTACCAATTAATAATTAGACTCTACATTCTAGGATAGGGATAAGTATTTAACCCAATAACACCTCCATAGTTTTATTCTAGAGGTGTTCGGGGTATGTGTTTTAACAAGTAAACCCGGATTCAAAAGTGATCATGAATCCTCTCCTCAAAGCCTAATAGAAGAATATGGCTGGATCCTAGGGTTAACAGGGGATAAAGCAGTTATACGGACTACCAGGGGCATAGTCGAGTATAGGGTTGATGAAAGAGTCCTTGATAAGTTTAGGAAGCATAAGAGGGAGACGCTGATACGTTACTCTTTAAAGCATGGAAGTGAAGAGGTGATCACTGGTTACAGCGTTATCGCCGAGCCACTCGAGGAGCCCCCGATACGTTATGAAACACGTGATCCCGGGAATATTAGCGAATTCATAGAGTATTATCCATGGTGGTTTAGGAAGGATAAGTACAGGAGCGTGCTATTACTGGAGGACTACTTGTTGAGGATTATGCGTGGAATACTATACGGTGAAGGCTTTATCGAGCTCCTACCACCAATGATCAGCATCGTCAGCGATCCAGGGCTTAGGGGTGCAGGGAAGCTGAAAACAAAACTATACGGTGAAACCCTAGAGTTGACGAGTAGTGTGATCATGTATAAGCAGAGCAGTGTAGCGGTTTATGATAGAGTATTCTTCGTTGCTAGAAACGTTAGGGAGGAGCCGCCCGGGAATGCTGCTACTGGGAGGCACTTAGTAGAGTTTACGCAGCTAGATATTGAGGAAGCTCTTGCAGAGCCAAGGGATGTTATGAAGCTTGCGGAGAAAGTATTGTATGAATCAATGAAGATCGTTGCTGATAAGTATTCTGATCTAGTCAGATTAATAGGTTATAGGAAGGAGCCAGTAGTATACAAGCCACCATACCCAGTTATAACCTATGATGAAGCACTGGAAATACTCGGTAGGGAAGGATTATATGTTAAGTGGGGCAAAGAGCTGAGCCAAGAAGCCGAGACAAGGCTTGCAGAAAAATACGGTACACCAGTATGGCTTGTAAAGTTTCCAAGGATAAGCAGGGGCTTCTACTACTATCCGGACCCAGATGATCCAAGGTATAACATGGACTTCAACCTAATACTACCACATGGATACGGGGAAGTAATTGATGGAGGAATGAGAGAGTATAGGTATCGGGAAATACTCGAGAGGATCAAGAGCCTTGGAGAAGACCCATCAAAGTATAAGTGGTTCCTAGAACTAGCAAAACAAGGCGGAATACCACCGAGTAGCGGCTGGGGCCTAGGAGTAGAGAGATATACGAGGTTCATAGCGGGACTACCACATGTAGCCTACGCCGCTTACCATCCAAAACTACCCGGATACCCCGTAAAGTACTAGGAGTAATTGGGAAATCATCATATAACCGATACTGTATAGATTTTTTGTCTTCTTATCCTCCGATTACCCTTGTATTATTCTCTTTGTATTTTAGAGGGTTTGACGCTGTGTGTCAAAACTAATTCTTAAATAAAATGTTTTTCCAGTTTTTGGCGGAGGAAGGGTTGTGGGGGTGGTTTGTATTGGTTGTGTCTAGATTGTTGCCTGTACTGGTATTGGTTCTAGTCCTGTCTTCCACCTTACTAGTCCCAGCTATGTATGCGGGTACTGTTTATTCGGCTGATACCGATGTTGAGAGGACTATTATGTTGGAGAAGAACAGGCCTGCTGTAGTGTTCATTGTTACTCTTGTTACTGGGCTTGTTGCTTGGAAGGATTATGAAGCTGATATTAAAACGCTGGGCTTAGACTATCCGGTGCCGGTTCTTAGTGGTGCTATGGGCTCCGGCTTCTTCGTAACACCTGATGGCTATATTGTTACTAATGGACATGTCGTCAACGATTTCGATTCTGACCTCATGGAGAAGCTTCCACTATTGAAGGATTTCGCTGATCAATACATTCAAGCCTACGAGAAATATACTGGTAGGAGCGTGTCTAGCGAAAACTACAACTCCTTCTTCAAAACAGTTGTCAAGGCATATATTAACGGAGACCTAGTGATCAAGGATTACGATGTCAAGGTCTTAGTGGGTGTTGGTAAAGTAGTTACTGGTGAGGGTAATATTAAGAAGTGGTATGTTGCAAGGATCATCGATTCCTCACCCTTCGAGAAGGAAGATATAGCGTTGATAAAGATCGAGATACAGCATGCACCCTCACTAATAGTATCGAGTAGAGACGCTGATATAGGTGAGAAAGTATGGGTTATGGGTTATCCCGGAGCAGTAACCTTCCACGATCTACTCAGCGAGGAGACAATGCTGATCCCAAGTATTACGAGCGGCGTTGTCAGCGGTTATAGGGAGAAGATCAGTGGTGTTAGAGTACTCCAATCAGATGTATCAGTAACACACGGTAACAGCGGAGGCCCGATGCTGGATTCAGAAGGGAAGGTTATTGGTGTAACGAGCTTCGGATCAAGCGATCCAACCGGTAGTGGTAGAGAAGTACCTGGATTCAACTTCTTCGTACCGGGAAAATACGTTGTAGACATGATGCATAGGAACAATGTGGAGAATAGGCAGGACCCAGTGATGGATATCTGGGAGGAGGGGCTCAGGTTATACTATAACAAGCATTACAGTGCCGCTATCGAGAAGTTCCGGCTAGTAAAAGAGATCTATCCCGGGTTCCCATACGTAGACGACTACATAGCCAATGCACACGAGAAGATTATGAAGGGTGAAGACGTACCATTAGGTCCTAGCCCATTAATGATCGGGTTAATAGCGGCGGCAGTAGCCGCTGCCGGGGGAGGAGGCTTCTACTACTATATGCGTAGGAGGAAGAAGAGGGGGATCATACCGCTCCAAACACGTGGAGCCCCGGCCTTGCAGGGTTACAGCGTTGAAACAGGCCAGGGCGTTGTAGCGGAGGCTCCGGCGGGGCAACAAGTAGCACCGGCAAGTGTAGGGGCTGGCTATCAGCTTAGACAGCCTAGGGTTGAGATGAGTGTTAAGTACTGCTGGAACTGCGGCAGGCAGATACCTGCTGATGCAAAAATATGCCCCTACTGCGGAGCACCACAGGAAGAGTGATGAACCATGAAGGAACCCATATTACTACTAGCACTTCTCTTTTTAACAATAATCTTAACAATACCAGCAGGCAACTCAGCCGAGTACCCCAGCCTCGACAAATCATATTCTTGGAGCTATGATGCATGGTTCAGCGATATCGGGAACTCCACGGTTACTATAAGCCTAGACTACTCGAACGAGTATAATCAGTGGATTATCGTAATCGATAAATACTATGCAGTTAACAACTCACTAGCCTACGAATACGCGATGTTCATGTATGATAACTGGACGGTGGACTACATAATAATGTATGATCCCGGGAGTAACCGGGAGATACATGTAATATATGATAAACCTAAGCCTTTAACGATAGGCTACCATCCATCAACAATTGATGAATCCTATACTGAAACATTTAACGCTGAATACTATGATCCAGACACTGACTCGGTAATAGCAACATATACGATAAACGTGGAAGTCGAGTGTAGGGGTGGGTTCAGCGTATTATATAATGGTAGGGTTATACCAGTATTCCAGGTAAACTATACTGAAACATATAGAGACTATCAGGGATATACGGCTACGATAAAGTACTCGTACCTGATCAATAAGGACTTCAGGTTCCCATTCATCATTACGAGAACTATTGATGGCGAAGTAAACGCGCAATACATACTTTCAAACTATACGATAACACCCGACCCAATCAAAAACTACCCACTGCAAAACGCTAAAACAACCACGACAACTACGACTACTACACAATCACCGAGTACAACAACGTCAACCAGTCCATCAACCAAGACGACGCCGGGGATAAACATCGGCGTAGGGGGATCAACCGGTAACAACTCGGGTACATCGCAGACTACAACAACTAAACAGGGCGGAGTACAGGGTGGATCAGTTATAGGTGGATCGGGAGGAGCTACGAGCAATCCGGGAAGCAGCGGATCAACCGGAGAAATACCAACGGTTAGTGGAGGAGAATGGTATACTTCACCGGTAATCATAGGCTCAATAATAGCAGGTATTGGAGGAGTAGCGGTTGCAGCCATATTGTATTCTAGGAAGAATAAACCATCCCTGCCCCAACCAATGATTCAAGGAGGGGTTAGGCAGGGGCCAGTACAGCCCCCCGCCTCGGTACAAGCAGCTCCAAGATACCCCGCGCCGAAGCAGCCAGTGCAGCAACCCCTACAAGCTGGGAGCCTGCCGCCAGGGAAGAAGATCTGCCCAGTGTGTGGATCAATAATACCGGCTAAAGCAAAATACTGCCCAGTATGCGGAGCAAAACAACCAGTCTAAACAATAATACTAGGATACAGCGAGGAATAAGGTCTTAAACCCAGATTTTACACAAATTTATCAATGAGTGATGAATCTCACAGCCAAGACCCAGCAATTAGGGGGATGAAGGAAGGAGGTTTCGGCTGATAACTATTTTTGGTGGGATTATTGTGGGTAACATTTTTATAGAGTCGTGTTTTTCCTATATATTAGCTATAAGGCATGGATGTGATCATTATTGAACAATATTGTGAGGGTATCTATTATTCTCGTAGCTCTCCTCCTCATAATTGCTACAACGCTTGGCTTGCCAAATGGTGGTGATTCACTCGTAACAGGGAATACGGCTAGGCAACCGTCTATAACGGCGTCTGAGGATTATCCTGACACGTGGTTTTTAAGTGTTGGTGGAAGCCAAAGCGATTATCCATGGTTCGGGTTGGAGATTGATGAAAACGGTAATTCATACATTGTCGGCCAGACGAGTACTTGGGAGCCAACTGGTAGTGGTGCATTAATGTTCTTATTGAATAGTCGGTGCGGGGAAAACCTTAGATCAATCGTTATTGGGACCAATAAGTCCTTGATGGCTAGGGATCTAGTAGTAGATAACGATGCTGTCTATGCTGTTGGACAAGTATATGGTATCGGAGCTGGGGGTCTTGACGGTTACCTAGTAAAATTCTTCCTAAATGGAAGCGTGGCTTTCCTCGAGACTATAGGTACGCCTAGCTCGGACCTCTTATGGGGAATTGCGAAGGGAAGCGATGGATCACTATATAGTGTTGGATACACGATGGGGATCGGTGCGGGAAAGTATGACGCTCTCCTCGTCAAGCTCGGCGAGGACGGCCGTATTAATTGGAGCCTAGCAGTCGGCGGATCATCCTACGATTTCGGCTGGGGCATTGACGTATTCCACAATCAGTCAAGCAGCTTAGACGAAGTAATTGTTGTGGGGCAAACCCGTAGCTTCAATGTAGGCGGGGGATACGACGCTCTAGTATACAAAGTGGACGGTAACGGTTTATTGAAGTGGAGCCTTGTAACGGGCAGTGAAGACGCCGATGCTTTTTACAACGTAGCGGTTGACAAGGATGGATACATCTACGCGGTAGGCTACACGACGAATACCTCGAGCGGTAAGAGCGATATATTAGTAGCGAAGATCTCGCCGTCCGGTGAGCTAGAATGGATAAAGGCAATAGGAGGAAACGATTCCGAGACGGGCTACGGCATAGCAGTCGATGATTCCAACGTATACGTCGTCGGGTTCACAAATACCTACATAGTCCCAGGAGCGGGAGAAGAAGATGCCTTCCTAGTAGTCCTAGACAAGAATGATGGAACCCTACTGCAAGCAATACATTTTGGAGGAGTAGAATCGGACATAGCATACAGTGTCAAGGTTAACGATAAGGCAGTATTTGCCGCTGGGTTTACCTACTCCTTCAGTGAAGGCAGCAAGGACTTCTTCAATATAAGATTCTCCAAAGACTATGTATTCGACCCAGACCCGCCGGACCTAGCGTGGACTATGGACGACTTCCCTGAAAACGTTACTGTTGAATCAGTATTTCCCAACATTACTGTTCCATTAATGAATACTTCCAGCGTGTTCCTTCAGCAGAACTATACATTGCCTATAGCGATAACCCAGTACTTTGAATCCGAACTAGTGGCTCCATCGAGTCACGTAGCAACGCCTACCGGTAAGCCGCCAGTAGAAGTGACAACTACTACTGTAACCGAGACAAGCACCGTTACATCAACAATAACATCCACGAAAACCGTAACATCGATCTCTACTACCACTATTACATCCATAATAAATAACACGATCACTAAAACCATAACATCGAACGTTACGATTACAAAGACAGAGACTCATATATCAACAATAACATCCACGAAAACCACTACGAAAACCATAACTGAAACAATAACTTCTACGAAGAAAGAAGTATCTACAACGACAAAGACCAAGGAAGTACCAGTAACGAAGACTGTTACAGATATAGTATCCCTCTCAGCAGCATCTATAGTAATGCTACTTGTAGGACTGGGAATAGGATTCTTCATTCCAAAACACAAATAATATTTTTTCACTCATATCCATGAGAAGCTAAAGTTTTCCCGGTTGTGAAGGAATCATGAAGCATAATACCTGGTTCATTACGATTCTACTCCTCATAATGATAATGCTTCCAGCAACAAACATCAATAATGCATCTCCAACTCCTTTGAATAAGATAGACCAGGCGCTCCTAGCGGGGAATAGCGGGGATAGGGTTGAGGCAGTAATCATATTATCCAGTCCCTCGTACAGCCAACTACTAGATATCCGGCTAAAACACGGGCCAACCGAGCTAAAGAGATACATGATATCCTCTGCAAGTCTACTACAAACACCTATTGTTGAAGAAGTCAACGCCCTAGGGGGAAGAGTTCTCAGGAGATTCTGGCTAATAAACGCGTTACTTGTAAGTATTGAAAGGGATAAACTACCCATAATAGCAGCCGAGCCCAGCATAGAAAAGATCATACCTAACTTTGAGGTTGAGATACCTGATAATGAAGCCTATGAGGGCAACATAACTGTAACAAGCAAGATCTCGTCTTGGGGTATAAACCGTACACGCGCACCACTAGTATGGGATATGGGCTATAATGGATCTGGTATAAGGATATGTATCATAGATACAGGCGTCGACATATCCCATCCCGCATTGAAGGGTAAGATGTTGACGCTGGATCCTTCTAGTCCTTATTATCCTGGTGGGTGGATGGAGTTTGATAGTAATGGTAATCCGGTGTTGAGTGAGCCTCATGATACTCATGGGCATGGAACGCATACTAGTGGAACAGCACTAGGAGGAGACACATCCAACATACTAATAGGAGTAGCACCAGGAGCAACACTAATGCACGCACTCGCTCTACCGTATGGTAGGGGCACTTTTGCAGCCATAATATCCGCAATGGAGTGGGCGATTGATCCATACTATATTGACCCCGATACCGGCGAAAAACACTACACGGGTCTCCCCGCACACATTGTATCTATGAGTTTTGGTGCAAGCAATTATTATGGCTCTGAATTCCTCGAGCCCATAAGGAACATGCTATTATTGAACGTTATACCGGTAGCCGCTATCGGTAACAGCGGGCCAGGATCAACTAGTAATCCGGGCAATATATGGGGAGTATTCGGGATAGGCGCAACCGATGAAAACGATAATGTAGCATATTTCAGTAGTGGAGGAGTAGTCTACTGGCCAAGCCCGCCCAACGACTGGCCCTTCAACAATACTTATCCGCAATTATACATTAAGCCTGACTTTGCCGCGCCAGGCGTTAGAATAGTCTCCTCAATACCGGGTGGAGGATATGCAGCATGGAGCGGTACATCGATGGCTACACCACACGTTGCTGGAATCATTGCCCTAATCCTAGAAGCGACTGGGTGGGGTAGGTACCCAGTACTGGATCTTCCAGAGAAGATCTACAGCATCCTGAAGACCACTAGCATAGATAAGGGTGAAAAGGGGCAAGATACACGGTATGGATGGGGAATTGTAGATGCCTA
>JALWZC010000110.1 GCA_027002875.1 Desulfurococcales archaeon | reverse complement strand
GTATTAGTAGTGTAAATAATAGGCGAAAATCTCAGCATTTGGTCCTCGATACTATTTACTGTTTTGAAATATATATTTCAAGTAGCTTGGCTAGTTTTTCAACTGGTTTCTCTTCTGCGTAGTCTATTCTTAGATCTATTATTTTATCGTAGAGCTTACCGTAGGGTGTTTTACCTGCTACTAGTATAGCTGCTGAGTGATCTCCTCTCTTATCCCCGCCCATATTCTCAGCTATTTTTAATGCTTCGATCAAAGCCCATGCTAGTCCTTTCCCTGCTAGTTTTTCCTCGAAAACCCTGCACATCGCTATGGGTATTTCCGTTGAGACTACTAGGTTTGCATTACAAACTGAGTAATCCCCAGTACTCCAACCACTGGAAGCAGGTATCCTGGAGCCGTTGTGAACAGCTTTCCCATAGTTGTAATCGATTACTGCAACCTGCCTATACTCAGGCTCAGGATCGCTCTCCAAAGCCCTGCGCAGAGCCTCCGCGGCTCCTAGGCCTTTCTCAAGGTAGCCGAGAATTAATGGTCCTAGGGATGGATTAGTGTACGCCTGAGTAGCAACGCCGCCTACCAGGTATTTAGCCCATGGCACGCGGGAGCCGACAGCAATACTACCACTAGCAGTACCAACACCTATAAAACCACTAACCGGGTCAAGACCAACAATACTATAAGTCAACACAAACACCCCATAGACAACCATAAAATAATATTCCATACGTGCCGTAATTAACCCAGTAAGATATATCAATGCATAATATCATTGATCGATTAGCCAATGATTGAATATAAGCATTAACATCGAAAACATCAAATCCAGGCATTATAATTACACTGTGTAACAGTTAACTCACTATAATATAAGTTTGAGACAATTTTTGTATGGCTGAATGCGATATATAAGTATTTATATCTATCAGTTAGTTTGTATTAATAACTCAAGGTATTTAATATATCTGTTTTAAACAAATATATTAGTAAAACACTCGTAAAGGTAATATGAATGCTTCATAAAAAATACAATATTGCTTATATTTTGTTTGCACTAGTCATAATTAGTCTTAGTTCCCCTCTTGCCCTATCTTTAGGGCCATCCTATAATACCGAGCCCGTTAATGCATTATTGATAAAACTTCCAGATGATGTTTCTAGTAAGACTAACCTCAGCTTATTGATTACATTATTAGTTGGGGACGAAGAGGTAGAATTACCATACACTTATGTCCGGATCGGTAGTAAACATGTATCATGGCCCATAGACTATGTTTATCACGGTAGGAAACTATCCCAGATGACTGTGGAGGAAAAGAGAAGCCTTATAGAAAAGATTATGAATGGCGAAGTGAAACCGGGCGAGGTTAAACCATTATATGTGAACTACACGTTAGCGATTAATTCAAGGGCGAAAGGGATCATTGTTCTTTTACCGAGAGGGTTTGTTAAAGATTCCGATCCGTATTATAATGGATGGTTTAAGACTGCGCTATTTGGAGGATACTATAATAGGCTTGTATATGTTTATGATAGACACATTGTCTACGTATATTACAAGTTTAATTCTAGTAGTATAGGGAGTGGTTTATTACCATTAAAATACTATAATACAACCCTAGCGATAAGGGAATACGAGTACAATCCATCAATAAACAATATTATCGCTGAACGACACTGGGAATACTATTATTCGACTCTAAGGCAGAACATTGAAGAAATACCAGTTGCATCATTTATGGAAAAACAACATTACCAGTATAAAGTCGGAAATACTGGAGGCGGGCTCTACTTATGGTACAGTATGATCTGGAGTAAAACCCATATGGATAATTCTTACCGGAAACTAAAATTATCACCAATAGCTAACAGTGTTCTTACGGGGAGTAGCCGCTACGAATTAAGCGATTACTTTTACACGGTACATAATGAGACGAGGTATGAGTTATGGGTTTGGATCCTGCCTGATAAGGATGTCATGTTTAGGGCTGAGATCTATATTAACGACAATCTAGTATTTGATCAGTACTTAGATCTCGAAGGCTATGCTTTATTTGGAATAGGAGTAATAGTGAAGACTTCCGAGAATCCTGGTGATTACTTCCCCGTTGGAAAGAATAGTGTGAAGATCATATTCGACGATGTGATTGATCCATCGGCTAAGCTGGGGCTTCACTCATCGATTGTAGGGAGGAGCTATGTGGTTATTAAGCAAAATAGTGATTATTACAGAGCATACGATTATTTCCACGGAGTAGGAGACATCTATAATACATATATGGATCAGGAGAGACCTATTGATAGAAGATACGAGTACATATATAGTAAGGACTTCACAGCCTACTTGATGACTCCAAACTTATTGTATGAATCGATGGATGAATATCCCTTCTACTATTATCCATACATCTACGTCTATGTTGAAAGTAGCGATGACCAATTATACGATAGATACATTGACGTAATACTAAACGGGAACCTAGTTGCACACGTTAAAACTTATTCATCGGTACCGAATGAAACCGCCGGGAAGAGATATGCATACATCGCTGTTTCGGGAGACGTCCTCAACTCCTTGCTCACATCTCTGAGAACACATGATACTGTGAACCTAGTGGTTAGGATAGAGGGTTATAAGAGAACTATCGATTCCAAATGGTACATAAAGTATGGATATCTCGGCTATCTGTCTAGACCAGTTGCATCAACCATTGGACAATTTGGAAATGAATTCGCACCCGTACAATACTACAGTAAGGTTTTATCATTCATACCAGTATATGATTACGCTGGTGTAGAGTTAGCACCTGATGAAAATCATTTACAGACGGATATAGCGGAGTACTCATTACAAATAATTACTAGCCCGTTTCATACCGGATCACAGGGAACAGCTGATATCCAAATGAAGATTAATTTTGCGGATAAAATAGTTTCTAAAGGCTATCTAACTGAGATAGTATACGTAGGAAAAACTGTTGTCAGTATGAAAATTCATTCATCAAAGGAAATATTCCTCATGGATGCTAACGCTATGATCGCCAGGGGTAATAGGCAGAACAAGAACCCCGGTGTGGTCTCTTATGGTTTATGGGCTGTATCCATGGGCTTGGTTATCCTATCCTTTTTCAGTGATAGTATATTAATAGGAGCCGTATCCTTATCGATAGGTATTATTCAATACCCAGGCTTCTACGTTTACGGTGAAACGGTTGACTATACAGCTAAGAGAATAGATAGTAATACCTATCTCGTCGAGGCGACTTATGATCCCGGGTGGGAGTTTACAAATGCTACATCGTATACATTATTCGCGTCTATTTACCCGTTCCCATCATGGAATACGGGGGATTATGTAAAGGTCTCATACACGTATAAATCCTATTTCAAGTATGAAACCATAGATTCTAGGCCTCCCACTACCTCCTATGAGAGACCGGGATATCATGAATACCAAGACGTAGTCTACATTTATCCGTATAGTTAAAAATGAATAATTGGGGTGTATGAAATACCTATAATCAAAAATAATAAATGGTTCGAGTTTCTCATCATATTATTGATACTAATAATACTTGTTACCTATTATTATCTCGTAGCT
>JALWZC010000109.1 GCA_027002875.1 Desulfurococcales archaeon | reverse complement strand
CACTAATACATAATTAACCGGCATATGTGGTGGGCTATGAATAGGCTAGTGCTAGTTTTAACGTTGTTATTAATTGTTTCAGCATGTGTTAGCCGTGTCTATGCTCAGCCTGCATGGGCTAGGCGTGGGGTTTACGTCGAGTATTTTAAACATGTTGAAGCCTCTAAGACTGACCTTGCTAAAAGCTATCCTATACTGGATGAATTATTCGATGGATACGTTGAGGAGAAGGCAAGATATATTCTTATCAGTTTTGATGAATCATATTTCACCCTTAGCCTACAAGTAGTAGGGGCTACATATACTACGGGGACAAAGGCGTTGCTGGAAATACTACGCTGGATCGATAAGGGCGAGAAGAATACTATACAGGGGGTTCAAACCCTAGAACTGGTTTTTTCATGGTATAAATACAGCGGAAAGATCGATGTTAAACTACCGCCCGGCTCCATTATTCCAAGCCCAGTAAATCTCTACATTTACAAGCCTCCAAGTACTGGTAGTAATACTGTTAAGGTAAACCATCAATTCATGATCAAGCTGAATTCTACTAATGAATTACTGGAAGACGTGATGGTAACGGTATCGATCAATGCGGAATACGATAAGACTACGGGTTTCCTTGAAAAGCTTGAAGCAATTATAAAATACTCATTCACCGGTTTACCAATAGTTACTATCTACTACGACGTTTCAAAAACGGGTTCAAACATACCGGAGATCGCTGGTACCCCGGTGAATATAGATACAATCCTAGCAGTTACAGCGGGTAGTGTTGTGGCAGCAGTATTCGCATTCATAGTATACTATTACCGGGTAAAGAAGGTAATAGGCTGAGGAGACACGTATATAAACACCTTGGGGGATTCTCTTAATAATCCCTATAAACATATGAATCGATCAAGGCTCGAGGCATCGGTAGCCCGGGCCTAATGGCTAAATACACAGCCTTGTCGCGGGGGTGTTATTATTGTCGTTCTATGATGAAGTAGTAAGTAATCCATGGCTCGCGGCTTATAAATGTGCTCAGAGAAAGTGTGATTTAAGCGAGGCAGGCAGGATCCTTGGCGAATTATTATCTAAACCCATGGGTTCAAGGGAATACTTTATCGGGCTAGAATTCCTTAAAGCATTGAAGAGCCAGCTTAGAATAGAGGATTTCCTAACAGTATTGAGGAAGGGTATTAGCAGAGAGCTTATCGAGAAACTGCTTCGAGACACCGAGCCGAGTAAGATACTCGAGCTTTACCGTGAAAACTATCTAGGAGCTATGGGTTTATTAACGGTACTCGAACTATACCCGTTAGCTGGTCTTACCAATGAATTACTTGATAGAATCGTTAAACTAATCATGGAGGCTCCTAAGAAGTTTAAGGGTAAGGACATGATCGATTTCTGTAGAGCACTGATATATGGCCCAATCGCTACCCTGCCCATGGATAAACTAGTAGTTCTTATCGATAAAGTCCTAGAGCTACCGTCGACGCCGGAGTGCCTCATTGTTAAGGCTGATCTAGCAACGATGATCCCAGATGTATACCCGCCCAAGATCCTACAGGAGAACCCGCTGATCGCTGAGAAGATAGGTATTCTATTAAGGGATATCGCGGAGAATACACTACTACTATTGGAGGAGGACCCGGATAGAGCACTCGACATCTACTCGGAGCTCAGCTTGTTCCAGACCCGTATGAACAATATATGTAGATCGCTTAACGACTGGTCCCTCTGCAAGACGGTATCGGAGAAAGCCGGTGAAACCCTGCTTAGGATGTTTGAAGCAGTCGGTAAGCTCTACATCGCTACTAACCAGGGCGGATTTGATCAATAGGGTATTTTTTCAATATCCTGTACAATTGCTCGATAAGGCTCTGCACGCTCATAGAGATCATGTTTCCACGCTCGATCCTAAATATCTTCAATGGACAGTTCTCCTTCTTAATCTTACACTTATAAGTAATACCCCTATACCTCCGGGACAATACATAGAGTAGACTGTACAGCGGAATATTCGGCACTGGTGCATTATCCCTTAGTTCACTATATATTCTATGTGATAATACACGGGCTACACCCAGTATTTCATCATTAATAGCTAAATCAGATAATACGATATACTCCCTATAAGCACCCGTAACTTTATTCTTATACATCACTTTAACCGTGTACAGGTCAAATCTCTCATATCCAAATAATATGTGTCTACGATCAAGTGATTCCTCGAGGCCGAACTGTATTCCCACATTCCTCCCCCATAATTATTCCATACACTATTATTTTAGTTCTATATACAATTACTGGTTTAGTATATATGTTTAACTAAAAACGTATACACCGAGACGACTATACGTCGTTAACCTCTTTTATCCTGGGAAACGTTCAATTATATCATACAGTTGCGAGAGAGTGTTTCTTCGATGAAGTATATTGGTGTAGCGGCATACAGCGGAGAACCATCCCAGAGACTAATTAGGAATGCTGAATGCTTCGTTAAAGGCTTAGAGGAGCTTAGAGATCGTATTTACTTGTTGCTCGGCGGTTATTGGGGGTTGATGAAGACTATTGCCGATCTAGCTGTTGAGGCGGGGATTAGGGTCATCTTTACACTACCATTAAATCCTCCCGAGGAGCCGCCTAATAATGAGTACACGGTTATTATTAGGAGTGATCTAGGCTACGTGTCGAGGAGTACGTTAATGGTTAAATCCAGCGATATACTGGTCGCATTGGGAGGAGGGATTGGTAGTATATTGGAGATCGCTATGGCTTACGATTATGGTAAGCCGGTAATAGTGTTAGAGTCTGGGATGGATACTGATAGGATACCTCGACGACTCGGGGAATACTTGGATTCTAGGAGGAAGTCAAGGATAATGCTAGCCCATACGTGTAGTGAAGCCCTGGAATTCATCAAAGAATATCTAGACTTATAGTTGTGTTGATGTACAATTGATGCATAAACTATTTAAGGGATCAGCATCCTAGACAAACCCATTAATCAATAATTGCCTTGGAGAGTAATAGTTATGAATACACTATTAATTATTGGGATCCTCGCATTAGTCCTAGTCGGTGCAGGTGCAGCGGTATATATGTCTACAATGAACACCGGGCAAGGAAACAGTAACACTTCGACAACAACTAGTACAACTACCTCAACCGCTAGCCAAACAACATCGATCAGCGGAGGAGGCAGCGGATCTACAACCACTACGACCGGGGAAACAGTCAACATAACCGGGCCGTGGTATGGAACATATACTACGAGCAACGGATTAACTGGTAGATGGGCTTGGAGAATCTGGAAGACAGGCCCGAACTCTTATAAGGGACTACTAGTAACAACCGAGCCATACAAGACAGGCGGCCCAGTACCAATAACCATAACCCTTGAAGGAAACAAGATCACAGTAGGAGCAGTATCGGTTGGAGCAACATTCACAGGTACAATCAACGGAGACCATATGAGCGGTACATGGAGCCTTGCGAATGGAATGGATCATGGAACATGGAGCGGCCAACGCGGAGAAACGGACATAACGCCCCAGGAGTAATCTATGAACATTTAAAAATACAGATAATGAAACTAGATTCAATAATAACAATGGAGAGATAAGTTAGTCTTCTAGTATTTTTAATTATTCATTCGAAGACTCTGATTCTATTAATTGGGAGTTCTTCAAAGAACACTCACCGAATTTATTGTTTAAAGGTATTTTTATCCAGTATTTCTTTGCATCTCTTAGTATAGCACTATACTTGGTTTTCTCCTCGAGTTCCCTCGGTGTTAAGGGTATAACTTCTATAAAATATTTTGTCCTAATCCTCCACTCGATCCTATAGATTAGCTCGAGTCTATCGATATACTTCATATTCTCGAAGTCCCTTGAAACAATTACCACGTCCACATCGCTTGACTTCAACCATGCACCTTTAACTATG
The DNA here is from genome assembly GCA_027002875.1 of Desulfurococcales archaeon. GTDB lineage: Archaea > Thermoproteota > Thermoprotei_A > Sulfolobales > Desulfurococcaceae > WAON01. The sequence goes on along the minus strand of JALWZC010000109.1, from coordinate 35,474 downwards.
CTCCCATATAGGTAGGCTTCATCGATCACTATGTATTTACTGAGCTCTTTGAGGAGCTTCTTAACTTCCCCTAATACTTCTCTTAACATAATCGATGATTTCTTCTGCAATCTTAAGAGCCCTTTCAGCTTCTATTCTATCAACAGATTCGCTCGGTAAGCCATTGGCTGCATCCGGGTATCGTGTTATTGTGTAGTATTTGTTGAATATATAGATTTGTTCTTCGAGTTCTCCAGGTAGTTTGAAGCCGCATTTTTTAAGCAACTTGTAGAGCTCAGTAACTGTATGTATCTTAGGAGGCTCACTCCTACAATACACGAAGAACAAGGATTTCAATGCTTTTTCAACCGCTTGCTGTGTGAAGAATGCCGCTCTAAACCATCTCTCATGGCTGAATAGAAGTTTCGCGTCTTCGAGATCTTCAATAGCCGAATCAAGCCATAATAATGCCTCCCTCCTAATCAATATCCTTTCTCACCAGTAAAATACGCGATGCCCATAAGTAACTACTTCTATTGCTATTCTGGAAAATATATCATGCACCGGTTTACTAATTACTTATGAGATAAGGATTAATTATGAACTATACATAAAATCACTTCCTCTTAGATGAAAAATAACATGTGTCAATGGTATACTATAAGAATAATTGAGGATTCCTGCTATATAATTGAGTTATACATTACATGAAGTTGACATCTAGGAGTATTGATCCTGTAGTTTATGTAAGGCATTTATTAATACAGAAAAATGCCTGGTTAAAATCATATTATTTGTTAATGTTGCAGCATTCCTGGTAGTGTTACGTAGTAGTTGTCGATCTCTGATATGGCTTCTGCGATTATATCGTTTAGTTCGGCTAGTGGGTGGTAGGCATATTTTGGTACTGAGTATAGTGTTGATGATAGTGTTCCGTAGGGGTATCCGATCATTACTGCGCCGATTATATCGTTTACTATTCCTTTCTCCGTTATTTCGCCGCCACTGCGATGAGTTGCTGGGTATCCTAGTTGTATTATCTTATCAGGGTTAATGCCTTTCCCAGTGTCGTCGACTATTACTATGAATGTTTTACTGCGTTTTAGGTCTTTTAATGGTATTTGTTTTAGGATGCTTACATGTGTGTAAGCTATGACTATTACCTTGATACTCTCTGATTCGCGGCTTGTCGCGTATTTTATTATAGTAGGAGCATCTGCCTTTATTGTTTTAATGTTTATGTTTTTAGTCTTATACGAGTATTGCTGGATGTTTAGCGTGTTTTCATCATACCATTTAGCCAGTTTGTCGTCTAGGACTATGGTTACCGATGTAATATTGTGTAGCTTGTACGTGTCTCCCGGGAACGGTTGTTTCTGAATAATAGGCACTGATTGCTCCGGCGTCTTACTAGGTACTGCTAGGTTACCCGCTATTACCTGGTATGCTGGGATGAATACTATTACCGCTATTATGAAGGCTACTAGAACACGTCTTGGGATGGTATGCATAATTCAACCTATTTTGAATATAATACGTACTTATATAAGAATTTTTTCAAAATACAAATAGTTTCATGAACACAAACTTTGTAAATAAAACACCGAAATAACTCCAAGACTAATCATTGATTCATGGAGGTAGGTAACCACTATTTTCTAACTACAACCGTGTACTCCCTGTTTCCAATAACTACTTTGTAATAGCCTATGCCTAGTTCTTCAACTATTATTTTCTTCGGGCTACCCTGTACTGATACTTCAACTTCTGCTTTATAGTGTATTCCGGCTAGTGGTAGTAGTCTTGCTAGTGTTGGGTATTCCCTGAATAAATCGATCCTCATTAATCTCTTCTTTTTAGCTTCTTGGAAACCTATTATCCCCGCTGTTATTGCCGATAGTGTTTCCGGATCGACTGGTGGTTGTATTTTTTCAATACTGATCCCTCCCCTAGCTATTTCCCCGGTCTTCCCGCTTGCTTCCATGGTTTCTTTTTCTTCGACTGGCTGCTTTGTTTTCTGTTTTCCAATGTATTTTAACAGGTATACTGTTACAGCTAGGATGCTTAGCACTGTGAATACAATTGTTACTCCCACAACTGTAACATAGAGTCCCAGCATTAACTCATTCATTACTGATCAGCCTCCTAGTAGGGATAAGAATACTCCGGCTGCTACTGCTGTCCCTATTACTCCTGCAACATTCGGCCCCATCGCGTGCATTAACAAGTAGTTTTCAGGGTCTTCTTCTAGTGCTAGTTTCTGCACTACTCTTGCGCTCATTGGTACTGCTGATACACCTGCCGCCCCGATCATCGGGTTTACTTTTTCCTTTACGAACAGGTTCATGAGTTTTGCGAACAGTACTCCGCCGGCAGTTGCTGATGCGAAGGCTACTACGCCTAATCCTAGTACTAGTAGTGTTTGGAGGGTTAGGAACTTGTCTGCAACCATTGTTGAACCAACTCCTACTCCTAGGAAAATAGTTACAATGTTCATCAATTCCTCGCTAGCTGCTTTACGGAGCCTCTCGACTACCCCGCTCTCCCTGAAGAGGTTCCCGATCATGATCATACCTATCAGTGGGGCCGCGGAGGGTACTAGGAAACCGACAATTATCATTGCTGCTACCGGGTAGATTATCTTCTCCTTCTTCGAAACCGGGCGGAGCTGCTTCATCCTAATCCTTCTCTCCTCCCTACTCGTTAGAGCCTTAATTACTGGTGGCTGGATTAATGGTACGAGGCTCATGTAGCTGTATGCTGCAACTGCTGTCGCCGCTAATAGGTGTGGGGCTAGTTTAACGGTTAAATAGATCGTTGTAGGGCCATCAGCTCCACCGATAATCCCTATACTCGCCGCCTCCCTAGCGTTGAATCCCAGTAGTAGCGCTGTCAGCATCGCTACGAAGACACCGATCTGTGCTGAAGCCCCCAGTAACAGGCTTTTAGGATCAGCTATTACTGGCCCGAAATCAGTCATAGCCCCGAGCCCTAGGAATATTAGTAGTGGGACTACCTCGGTCTCTATTAGGTAGTGGTAGACTAGGTATAGGAAACCGTTGGGTGGATCAGTTAAACCTGTCCCGGGAATATTTACTAGTACAGCGGTAATACCTATTGGTAAGAGTATTAATGGTTCATAGTTCTTCTTAACTGCTAGGTATACTAGGCCCAGGCCTACCAGGATCATTACGATGTTCTTCCAGATCAAACCCGTAGATATGAGAGTGTATAAGTCCGTCAACCCCTCTCATGCACCTCTTATACGAAGGTTTATAGTAGTGTATTGCTTTAGTGTATGGATTGTTTCAACGCGTGTACTCCGTAGCCTATGATCGCTGATAGCTCTATGATCTTAACCATTTCCTCGGCTGAATCCGTTTCAAACCTTAAATGTAGCGCGTCTACCCTCTCATAGGGCTTCATTGTTTCAAGTACATCGGCTATAAGCTCGTAGCGGACAAATACGTCTACACGGTAGGGCTTCTCGAGTACTAGAGGGCGAGGCTCACCCCTCCGGTAACGGTTAACTGCTACATATATTCCCTTACCCAGCATTTCAAGTGTTTCCGGTAAGCTCTGATACATTGCCGCGTAGCGGGTGATACCTTCTTTTAACGGTACGAAGACGGTCCATGGAGAATAAGCTTTAACTTCGCTTTCCAAATACTTATCCCCTGCTACTAGTATTACGGGTACACCTTTCTCGCCAGCTACGAGGCTGTTCATTAGGAACTCGCTGGATCGGATGCCGTTGATCCTTATCTCGGCGAAGGTTCTACCACTCATAGTATGGCTTAGATAACCATGCACTGTGCTAGCGGCTGAATGGTAGCCTATGAATAACGCGGCATTAAACGATTCATCGAGGCCGGTTAGCATCGAGACCGGGCGTGGGAATCCCTGTATTAGGCTCGTGCCTCTAGGCATTTTCGAGTAATCTATATTCGTCATGTATCCATGACTATCCCCTACTACTACCTGGTTGAAGCCGTTCTCTAGTAGCTTCCTAGCTGTTTCGACTGCGAATAAAGTCATGATCTCCGATCCGCGGCTATACTGAGTATTACCGGGTACGAGCATTGATGCCGAAGCAATACCCGGTAACCCCTCAATATCTATCGATACATAGGCTTTAAGCATGAATTATCACTCTTAAACCCCGGTATCATTGATGTCTAAAGCTATGCGTGTGATATAAGATTATAGTTCAACCCTCCTAGTAACAGTTGCCCTGATCAGTTTTTCATCGCTACTACTAAGAGTCCCCTCCGGGTATAGTAGGAATATAGTCGCCCTATATCCAGCGCTTTGGAGTGTTCTGAGGAGTAGGTAGACTTCCTTTACATCGGATAATATAGCTAGATCGGTCAGGTTATCTATTATAACAACAACCCTCCTATCCTCCGATAATTCTAATCCCTTCTTTATAAGGAAGTTTATGTGTACAGCGATTGGCGGTAGATAGTAGACTTTTCCAAAACTGCTCCTTCCACCAGCTTCTTCGATCCTCATTTTCTCCGGGAGTACGAGGCCTACTATTCTGGGAGAATCCTTGAAGGGGGTTCTCAGCATTAACCTGTACACTTGGCTGTTCGGCTTCACTATGTATACGAAGAATATGCTCTGCGGATCCCTCGGCTTTAATAATCTCTTAATAGCGGTTCGAATATACTCGCTGACCCTAATATATCCCGCAGTCGGATTAGACACGTCGAATTCTACAAGGATAGGCTCCTCAACGCTGATAGTCCCTTTCTCAAGCTTGGAGACTTCTTCGATTGTTACTATAGTATCGTACATGTGGATTAAAGCAGTCATTACTAGTAGGAATACTATTCCGAGGATCATTAACCCGGTGATTTTCGCGAAAGCATAGAAGGCTTGTATGCGGTTGGTCTCGGTGAAGTTTTCCAATAGATCACTCCACTCCATGAAGGCCAGCGTGCCGCTCATAAATAATGATACATCTACTACGTCAACATAGGTGTAGTAAAGCCTGTAAAACCATGCTGTAGCCATGTATGCGTAAGCTATAATTATAGATGCAAGAGCTGCAGTGCTGTCCTCAATAATATAATAGAAGTCGCCATGAATTATTAATCCATTATCGATGAAATCAGCTATGAAAACAGTTACGGGCATAAGCGATATTAGGACTCCATAGATGCCGTATATTTTCTCAAAAACAGATCTAACTTTTACTCTTTCACCGAGGACTAAGATATAGTGGCGTAAAACTATGATGAGGACTAGGATCAGGTATGGAATCATGAAATCATCTAGCCCGCCTAAAAAGGTATTTTTAGGAATAATGTCTGATTCTTCCAGTGCATTATAAACTATTATAATGGATGTTAACAGTAGAATAGAGAACACGAATCTCAACGGCTGTTCATGGATGGATCTACGCGTTATGACTTTGAAGTGGTAATAACCTAGGATAAGGGCTACAATTATCCCGGCTGACGCTACTATTTCGCCACTAATAACTGGCGTAATCGGCTGGGAGAGGTTAATAATGTGGAAGTAGTATATGTTTAGGATTACGCCTAGAACTGCTAGTAACATGTATGCTATTGCTAAATAAGTACTAGTCCGCGAGAGCCTATCCATTAATTCGATCAACTTATAGCTTGAAGCCAAAATAACCACTCACTAACCATATACTAGTATGGATTGTGATAAATAGTTTACCGAATCCAAGGATATCCTTGATCAAGAAAGAATTCTCAGCATATTCTAGTCAATCATGTTTTTACCTTTTTGAAGAGGATCGGTGCTTCGCTTACACGGTAGTGATCATTTATTCCAGGCTGTATCTCTAGGGGATTACCCGGCTCCGCGTTAAAGGCTTTAAATACTTTGCCCGTTGCCTTCGGTATTATTGGGTGTAGCATAGTTGTTGCAGCACATAGTGTTTCCATTAAGCTGTACATTTCCCTTCTAGGCTCTTGTTTCTCCCATGGCTTAACATCGTTTATGTACGCGTTTGCCTTGCGGAGTAGCTCCGCTACGGATGTAATCGCTGTTGATACGTCGTAGTTCACCATCGCCTTATTATACTTCTTGACCGCGTTCTCAATGGTTCTTGATAACTCATCGTCTACTTCTTCACCGCTAACCGTTCCGTTCAGCTTCTTCATAACAAGTACTCCGACCCTTCTTACCAGGTTCCCGTAGTTGTCTGCTAGTTCGCTATTGTATATATTGTCGAATAACTGGTTTGATACTGGAACATCCTTGGTATGGTTGAATATCCTCATGAGGATATATCTTACACCATCGCTTCCATGGTACCTCTCAACCAGTGCCTCGATCGGTATTACGTTTCCAGCGCTCTTCCCCATTTTTAATCCTCTATTCAATAGGAAGGCGTGTACTATTAGTTTTCGAGGAGGATCTATCTCTAATGCTTTGAGCACGCTGAACCAGATCGCTGTATGGAACCATAGTATGTCTTTCCCTATTACGTGGTGTACGCTGCTCCAGTACTTGTTGAATTTCTCCATGTCCCTAAGATACCCTATCCCGCTGATATAGTTTAGTAGGGCGTCGAACCACACGTATACCGTATAGTTTTTGTCGAATGGTACTTCAACCCCCCACCAGACCCTCTCCTTGGGCCTCGCGATAGATACATCCCTCAATCCTTCAGCCTTGATCTTATTTAGTACTTCTAACGCATAGCTCCGGGGGTAGACTATGTCTTCCTCGCTGAGGAGCTTGATCATGTATTCTTCGAACTCTGATAGTTTGAAGTAATATGTTTCCTCCTCGAGGAATTCGAGCGGTTTCCGGTGTATTGGACAGTAGGGTTTACCATCGATCTCAATGTATTCTCCGGGTGAATAGTATTTTTCACAGTCTGCACAGTACCATCCAGCATAGCTTGCTTTATAGATTAATCCTTTACTGTATAGTTTACTAATCGCATGCTTCACTACTTCCACGTGATAGTCGTGGGTTGTCCTTATGAAGTGGTCGTAGCTAATATCGAGCATCCTCCAGTAATTCTTATAGATCTTCTCCATCTCGTCGACTAGCTGCTGTGGATGAATACCCTTCTTCTCCGCCGCTCTCTGAAGTTTTAATCCGTGTTCATCGTTTCCGGTCATGAAGAACGTGTCGTCTCCTATGAGCCTATGATACCTTGCAAGCACGTCGGCGTAGATAGTTGTATAAGCGTGTCCAAGGTGTGGTGGAGCGTTGGGATAATAGATCGGTGTCGTAACGTAGAATACCGGCAATTCCAGCCTTACACCCCGCTGTATTAATCTTTAGAGAATAATTATTGTCAATTAATGGGTTTTAAGTATTCCTTAGAGAGGTTTAAATAAAACAGTATTATTTTCTTAGAAGGGCTTCTAGCTGGGGCCTCAGCTTCTTAACCTTCCTCTTAACGTAGGCTAGGAATAGTTTTAATCCCAGCCTTACTGGTAGTAGGTATGGTTCCTTCAGGTAGAACTTGTTTATTATGTCCTCCGCCCAGTATACGCTGTGTTCTAGTGTTTTCATCATTACCTCGATGTGTTCCGGCGTAAGCTTATCCCTTATAAACCACTTATTCTTCTTCAACGCACCCATTGGTACGAAGAACATTGGTACTATTAGGCTACGGTATGGCCTCAACCGGTCTAGCATTTCAGCTGTTACCCCTACATCCTCCGGCTTCTCCTCGGGTAATCCCAGTATTAGCGTCGCCGCTGGTATGATCCTGTTTTCATGCATGATCTTGAAGGCATCTTCCACTATGTCCGGCCACTGCTCTGCTGGGTAGGGTGCTGCCTTGGCGGGCATTATGATTTTTGCAAGCCTTACGCTGAGAGTCTCTATTCCTACTTCTACTCCTAAGAACTTCCTGTGATCATTCAGTATGTACTCGTTCATCAGCCTCGATACCAGCTTATAGTTGTCCTCAGCGTATTTTATCGCGGCAAGGCTTGCATGAGACCAGGCTAGATCACCTTTCTCACCGATCTCCTTAACAACCATTTCGTGAAGCTTCAATAAGGGGTCGGGCCTAGGCTTAACCCCGTCAGCACCATACAGTAGTACGTCTTCACTATGAAGTATAACGCCCTTTATTCCTCCCCTCAGGTTTACCCTGATCTCCTCCCTGATCTTCTCAAGGGGCATAAACCTTAACGGCCGAAGGGTTACACTGCAGAACTTACAGCCTCTCGGACAGCCACGCATTATCTCAACTAAGCCGTTAACGCTTGGAGCTTTTATAACTGGTATCTCCTCAATACTCGGTGAATCCTGCGGGCCGACATAGATATAGTCCGGCAAGGGCTCATCGTTCAGCGCTTTCTCGACTAGGTCGACGATAACCCTCTCAACTTCTCCATCGATAACCGTGTCGACACCCCACTTCTGCCAGAGTTCTAGCTCCCAGAGCCACTGCCATGCCGCTGGACCCCCCGCTATGATTTTTACCCCCTTCTCCTTAGCCTTCCTAACTGCGGGGCTGTTCATGAATTTCTTGAAGCTTACACGGTTTAGTGGTTCTTTACCCGTTATACTCCACCATTCACTGCTTGGCGGTCCGTAGGCGAAGTAGTCGTGGTGCCCGATCATTAATATCTTCATCGTCTTCAAGTGCTTGTGCAGGTGGTCCGGGTCTATTATTGCGGCTTTATAGCCCGCCTCCAACAGTTTTGCTTCAACCTTCCTCATACCGTATGGTGCTTCCCTAGGCCTCCCTAGACTATCAACTTTTACTTTTGGAGCAGCAATATACTCCCAGAGCTTCTCCGGCACGCCGATAGCTGGCCCAGTAGCCATGAATCCTAGGAACTCCTTGCCGTGGTGGTTGCTCATCATAGTCCTATCCGTAGATAATACTATTTCGAAGCCATCCATCAAGACCACCCCCTGCAGGGCTTAAACTTTTTCAACTGGAATCCCTTTTTCCTCGAGTAGCTTGGCTAACTCGGCGAGATCACTTGATACTACTCCATATATAATCTTCTCCTCTTTTTTCAACTCCTCCAAAAGTCTACTGATCTTTTGGAAGTCGAAGTCGTGGTATCTAACAGTGATCGTGTAGGCTATATTACTCTGCAGCAGCTCTCGGAGGTCTTCCATGTATAGTGGACTAGGCTTCATGGTCACGACGTGTATTGTGAATCTCCTTTTATGCTTCTCTGCTGAAAGCCTCGACATTGTAGCGTAGGATGCTATACTAGTATCCCGGCCCTTCTCGCCTAAGCCTACGATCAAGTGTATATTATCCTCCTCCAAAACCTTGAGCCAATTCATCCATGATCACCCCTCCCAACAGTTTTCTTCAACTCATTGGACAGCTCAGAGAGGATGCGGGATGCATTAATATCTTTAACACTCTGGGAAGCAGCCGATAAGCTAGTACTGATCTTTTCCAAGTGTTCCCGGATATATTCTACGAGGCCATTAATAGATGCAGAATAGTAGAGCCTCCTACCCCTACGCTCAACCCTTACAAGTCCACGGGAGGCAAGGGTTTTCAAGTATAGGGATAAATGGCTTTTAGCATAACCAGTTTTCTCAGACAACTCTGATAAACCCAGCGGGCCACCCTCGGCTAGAAGTACGGCTAAAGCCATAGCTGCACCCAATGGGAGTCCCAGTGTTACTAATAGATTAGCTATAATTTTGACGGCCAAACCAGCCACCTCCTTGCCTTCTACGACGCCTATGTTACGACTTGAAAGAATTTCTAAACACTATTCCAAGACTAAGAATAATTCTAAGGATATTTAAAAATTATTACAAAAATCCCATAATGTATATAAGAATTTATTAAACTGTTCAATTCTTTTATTCCTTAATTTTCTCTTTAAACTTTTCCCATGATATTATAACTCTTTCATGGATTCCTTCTCCTATGGTCTTGTTCTCCATAGTTGCTTCAACATGGAATTTTACCCTTCTACCATTTATTTCAAGGACTGTTGCTCTAATCGTTAACCTTGATCCTTGTAGTGCAGGAGCTTTATGGTATATGTCTACGTGGTAACCTACGCTTGTATATGCAGGCGGTAAGTACTCATCGAGTAATTTCCGCGCGTTTTCTTCCATTAATGCGATCATCCTGGGAGTACTAATGACACAGATCCCCTTCTCCGCAAGAAATCTAGGGCAATCTTCGCTAGACACTACATACTCCATTATTCTAGTTAAACCAGGGGTTATTTCCGCAGTAACCCCTCCGATTTCCATAGTATATCACCGTTTATATAAGTATTGATCAATCATTAACTATTTAACCCATATCCATAAGTAGAAAGGTTTAATTATTCCCAGTATGGTGGGAAGATTGGATAAATACAGGTTACTGGTAACAATACTCATCCTGTCATTAATGATTACCAGTATGGTTTCAATACAAATTATGGCTAAAATAACGCTACCAGTAGGGATTGATCAACAAGTAGTTATACATAGGTTTTTAAATCGCAGGGGAGGTCCAGCGGTTACCGTTTTGAAGCCATCCTTCAGCTACGATCCGGTTAGCTACGGGTTAAAGCTAATATCAATCAGCGATCGAGATGGGGATATGATCGAAGATGAGCTAGATAATTACGTTAAGGGCTTAAACTCTACTGATAAAGTAGGAATCGTCATATGGTGGGCTGTTAAACCAGTGCCCTTCGGTGGGGATAGACATGTATTATTCGATTCACTACTTAGAGCGATGAACGAAGTAATATATCTCGGGGGAAACATAACTCATGGCCCATGGGTGAACGCCTTAGTGGGCTTTTCGGCAAAGATACCAGTATCCTCATTGAAAACTCTAGCATCAACTCTTTCAAACCTAGACATTGACGGGGATGGGGTGGGTGACCGCTTCCTGATAACACTGGATAAGGAGTATCATGCGTTAAACTATTGGTCCAGCAGGCAATTAAATGTCCGTCCATGGGCTTGGATCAACCACAACATTACCGGTAGAAACGTTACTGTCGTAGTAATAGACACAGGTATCGATGGAAAGAACACGGCTTTTCAGGACAAGATTATCTACTGGAAAGACTATGTGGGAGATGCTAATGGGAATAAGCATAGTAGCCCGTACGACGACAACATGCATGGAACACACGTAGCTGGAAGTGTCGCCGGATACTATTCTTCACTCGATGATCAAGGAAGGCTCATAACAAACTTCGGTATTGGAGACATAGACTTATCCGGTGCTAGTAGCGGATACTATTATAGGTTCGGGGGACCCTATGGGGTATACTATGTTAATACCACAGGGACTATACAGTTAGACTTTAAATGGAAGCCCGATAGTGATGGAAGGATTGCTGCTGTAGCTATTGGTTTCTGCGGAAACATAACCTATGAGTTCTGTACCCCCACTATTGTTGCAAGCGTAAACACTCCCAACAGTGATACTTGGTATAATGTAACGTATAATGTAGACTCTCCGAGCAAGTACGGCTTCTATGTCTGGCTCTTCTCTGTTGATACGCCAGGAGTTGTAGCTATGCTGCCAATATTCCATTATCCGGTATCAAAGGCTTACACTGATAAAATACCTTATCTCGCCGGCATGGCTCCGGACGCTAAGCTTGGAGGTGCAAAGGTTTTAAGCTATTATGGATCGGGTTCTTCAAGCACTATAGCATCAGCCGTAGACGATGTAGTATCTGCTAGGACAAGCTATAATCCACCACTATACGTTATAAGCATGAGCCTCGGAGGAGGGTATGATTCTACGCTGGAGACATCTGTTACAAACGCTGTTCAATCAGGAGTATTAGTAGTAGTTGCAGCTGGAAATGATGGAGCGGGATCGAATAAGGCCGGGACAGGTAGCCCATCGGCGGACCCCTATGCTGTAACAATAGCGGCTACAGGCGCATTAAACAATATAACAGACTATAGTAGCCAAGGTGGGCCGTCCCAGGATGACAGCAACGTGATCAAACCCGATCTGGCTGCTCCCGGCGGCGGAAACGTCTTAATGATCTTCAGTGCAGACACGACTTGGCACGATGATCTTATGAATTATGCTAGGACTCTATGGTGGTATACTGAGGATATTGATTGGCTTGACACGATCAATGTTAACACGACTGGATACGACGATTCTCTCGGAATATCCGGGACTAGTATGGCTACCCCCCATGTTAGCGGTGTTTCAGCACTAGTAATTGATGCGTTGATCAACCACGCAGGTTTTACATGGGATTGGAGTAGTGCTGACTCACCATTATTTGTTAAGAACATATTGTTGATCTCAGCCTACGAGACTTATCCGCTCTTGAGAGAATATAATGGTTCAGACATTGACTGGGAAGCCTACTCGCCCACGCTTGATAAGGGCGGTAAGGATGTACACGAGGGCTACGGTGCTCTCGACGCTCTAGCTGCTGTCGAGCTAGCTTTAAGCATGGGTGAGGGGCAGGCTTTACTGCCGGGTAGTATTGTTGATGAAAGCTTCCGTCCCGGTGTAATCTATGGCGGGCTTAATGAATATAATGGCGAGTGGCGCTTCCCATTCGGTAGAAACGTTTACGCTAGCAGGGTCTACTTCCCAGTTACAAGCTTTAAGTTGAGTAATGGTTCAAGCTATGATTCCAAATATGCTTTTACACTATACAGCCTAAACGACGACCAGGCCCATACGGATCTAGACCTATACGTTTACCAGTTAACCGGGGATAATTACGGTGAACCAGTAATACTAGCCTCGAGTACTAACGGGTTCAACAGTAATGAATCAGTATTCTTCACGCCTGCTAGCAAGAGTGTTGATCAGGTTATTGTTGCTGTTAAAAGGGCCCGGGAGGATAGTGCCGGTGGATCGTGGAGGCTCGTGATTGGGCCATTCATAAATATTACCGGCTACTCCTATAACGGCTCGACTAGTAGTAGTAGCGTATGGATTGGCTGGCCCGTTAAAATAAGCATTCTCAGCGCTACCCGTGGAGAATATGCCGTAGTGGAAGTATTCGATAATACTACTAGTACACTACTAGACCGGGAAACCATAGCCCTAAACGATACCGGTACCTATAGCTACGGCGAACTAAACTACACGGTACCCTTTGACAACTCACTCGTAAATCACACGCTGGTATTTATAACAACAATTATAGACTCATCCGGGAACACTGTTTCGGGACCGGTAATAACGACAGCAACCGTAGAAGAGTCCCCCGCACCAGTACCGGAGCTTGGAGGAATAACACTAGCAATAGTGGTTGGAGGCTCAGCACTAGTAGCGATAGTATTAATATATAGGAGGAATAAAGTGAAAGAGTAAAAAGTTTAAAAAGAATTGGGTTATTTTATCATTGCTTTATGATTTTACTTTTTCTTTTTTATTATGATGAATAGTAGTATCGCTGCTAATAATATGACTGGTAGTATCGGTGGCTCGGGTGCTGGTAGTACTGAGAAGGTTTCCCGGACGGTTATCTGTGCTCCTGGATAGGTTGGAGTCCAGCTTGTTGCTCCATCGCCTGCTGCTTCAAGTGTGTGTGTTCCTAGTAGTTGTTCGTTTCCGGTGAAGGTGTATAGTAGGTTTGCTACACCATTCTGTGTCGGTGCTGTTCCTAGTACTACGTCTGGTGAATGAATGATGAACTTGACCAGTACTCCGTCCGGCGCTGTTACCCATGCTGTTCCATTCCATGCTTTAACGGTGGCTGTTATGTTTAGCTTGTCTCCGCGTGTTATTACTCCGTCCTTGTTAACATCTATGAATGTATAGTTTAGCGATGTTATGTTGATTAGGTATAAGATCCTAGTTGTTGCATTGAGTGTAGCCGTGCCTGTGTAGTCGCTGTCGCCGGGGAAGGTGAAGCTTATTGTTACGTTCTTCTTCCAATCTGTTGCGGTCCATGCATGAGTTATTGAAGCTAATCCAAGAGCGTCAGTTGATGCCGAGTCAGCTGTAGTACCATTGATGACTATATATATTGTCTTACCATATACGTTGTATTTAGGATTGTCCTTATCTATGAGTTGTAGTTTGTATACTGTGTTGCCAATGAATGCTTTGACTTTTCCGGACGAGTAGGTTATTGGGTTAGCATTTATGGTTGTATTCTTGAAGAATATCTTAGTGTTTCCATAGAACTTATTATGATCTAGGTCGATGTTTAAGATGAACCTCGTGTCGAGCTCCCAGCTCTTGTATGATCCATATGTTTTCTTATCGTCCTTATAGGATTCTATGAATCCCTGGTTTAGATAGTTGGACGGGGTTATATTGATTGTTAGTGCACCGGGGACGTCGTACCAGTTTGCATATGGGGTGCCCGGTACCAGGTTATCTGTTGTCGTGTTTACTGCGAACACTGCTGAGAACAGCATTATTGACTGGTTTCCTGATGATGCTAGGTGTGGATTATAATGCCTTATGGTATCTAAGGGTAGGTATATTTCAATGGTTGAGCCGCTGTAGTTCGCGTATCCTAATTGTAATTCTTTATAGTACCATCTACCACTGTACTGGTATGCTATATATACGAATAGCGGTATCCTTCCTGAATCATTGTATGCTTGCGGGTAGATGGGTGATGCTACGAAGTCTATATCCCATCCTCTTGAATTGTTTATGTGTGTTTGTGAATCCCATCCATATACTAGTTTGAAGTTATCAGTGTATCCTGCTCCCCAACCATCAGTCGGATTATCTGGTGTGAAATCTATTGCAAATGCTATTGCCGGGACTACCTCTCCCGCCACCTTTACTGATCCCGTGAAGCCCGCCTTAATGTATAGGTAGTTACTGTCGATGGCTAGCTGTAGGCTCCTAATATCGACGTCTTGTTCTTCTCCCGTTGTGTTAATTATATCTGTCCTCTCATCTCCCTGTGGATCAGTTATGATGACTTGCCCGTTCTTTACCAGTAGGGCTGGACCAGCTGATATATCAGCGGGTATGGTCTCCCACGTTGGCTCTACAGGTTTAACGTGAAATATTAGGAAATAGCCTGTCTGGTTAGAGCTTCCGGAGTAAGTGTCATCGCCTGCAAAGGACACGTATACATAGTAGGTTCCGCTCTCAGCTGTTGATGGGATGTCAATTTTTATCGTATATGTGCCGTCGCTACCAGTTGTGTTGCTAGCGGTTGCGACACTAATTTGCACATCGTGGTGCCTTCCGTTATCGTATAGCATGTACTCGTAGAGTGTTGCCGTGATAGTCTTGCCTTCAACGCCTAGTCCCGTACCCGTATCGATTAGTTTACCAGTAACAGTTATACTGTCTCCTGCCTCTAAGTAACCATCGCCTCCATCATTCTTGGTTATTGATACTGTGAGCCTAGTAGGGATCTGCGTCGGCTCTGATACTTCTGATAAGTCGAATACCGCGAGGTACGTCTTACCAGCGTCCTCATTTACATAGAATACCGTGTGCAGCGTTCCTAGTATTAATGGGTATTCATAGTCCTCGTTCTCACCAGCAGTTGTTGCAATCGGGAATG
The DNA here is from genome assembly GCA_027002875.1 of Desulfurococcales archaeon. Lineage (GTDB taxonomy): Archaea > Thermoproteota > Thermoprotei_A > Sulfolobales > Desulfurococcaceae > WAON01. The sequence goes on along the minus strand of JALWZC010000109.1, from coordinate 20,058 downwards.
GTTTTCCTCTTTTACCATCCGTGGCTATCCTCATAGCGTATAGGTCGTAGTCACCGGTTGTCTGGTTACCATATATTATAGTGTAGTCCTGGCCGTTATATACAGCTGTTGCATAACCGTATGAACCAACTGCAAGTGTCATTAGTGCGGATGTTGTACCGTTCGGATATACAAATTTAGCATAGATGTTATTATTGTAGCTGTAAACGACTAACCATTCAGTACTGCTTGCGGCTATCCATGGATAAATGTTAGAGTCGCCGCCTTCAGTAGATATTGTAACCGGTGTAATTGATAAACTTGTAAGGTTAACTATTACGCCATCAATGTTCGTTGAACCGCTATAGTATCCATAGACTACTAGTAGGGCATCATTAGTTCCGAGAAGTTCGGCATAGAATCTCCTATACATTAATCCATATGAGGGATAGACTTCGCTCTTATCGCTGGTTTCCGTTAGATAATTTACACTGCTCTTAAGCGTTGTAGGATCAACTGTTACCAATGCTATCTCATACGAGTTAGTAGTCTGACTGAAGGCCCTAACGACTATGTAGAATTTCCCAGTCGCAGGACTGTAGAAGGCCCTCTCCCTATAGTCTACTCCCCCATACTGTCCTAAAGTAATACTGGAGTTCTCGAATATCAGGTTGAAGTGTTTATCGTATAGCCTCACTGTTAGGTTATAGGCGGTATAATTTACAAATCCGACAAGCCAGTAGCCATTACCCCATTTGACAACGGGGTTCTCCTCCGCTGCACCATCATTAGTTATTAAGCCTAGATCACTGGTCGAACCATCATAGCCTACCCATACCATGTGAATATCCTTATTACCACCATTATAATCATAGTAGGCTATCAGTACACCAGTATCATTAGCGTCCATGTCTAAGACACCGTAATCGACGCTTAGCGAGATCGTCTTATTCAGTACGATATTACCAGCATTATCGGTTACAACAACAACGATTGGGTTCCCACTATACCTATCATAATACACGCTGTAGACGTACACGTTATACGTTCCCGTCGAAGTATATGCTATTATTGCATTATTCTTAGGCTCACCGTTTATATAATATGCGGACAATGGCGAGGCTAATGGGATAACAGGCATGATTGACATGATGATCAATAATGCTATAATTGATACAGTTAGGGCACGCATATAGTACTCACCCTTTTCAGGAAGATGTTTCTATTTATATATTAAGGTACTGGGGATAAAAAATAAAGGTTTTCCAGCAATTTATATTACGTTGTTCCAATATTATATTCATACCCTTATAGTTCTGCTTGGAACTTATACGTCTATAACATTATAATGGTATATACAAGTATATACGTAAACTTTAAATAAACTATAAGTATTCTTTGATAAGTATATTTCAACAAGATAAATTAGATGTATTTTATTTCGCCGAATTTCTCCCTAATCCTCTCCTCAAGCTTCTTCATCCAGCCCGGAACCCTTGGGTTCTCAATGCATCTATCCGGCGTATAGGCTTTAATGTCGAGTATTGGTGTCCCATTGAACAAGTCTAAGCCTCGGACATAGACACGGTTCCCTTTCCTCTCTACTACTTCTACGATGCTTAAACCGATCGGGTTTGGACGGTGTGGCGAGTCTGACAGGAATACTCCAACGTAGGGTATATCATCGATCCTAATACCAAACCTTAACAGTCTACGAGGCTTAACCTTTAAAACCCGTCTCTGCTCCTTGGTTGTCTTGTGTAGATAAGATATTAGTATTATGTGGGAGAAACCCTCGATCCCGTCGAGCCCCTCAGCGTACTCAGGTAAAACCTCTATGTATCCATCGACTCCCATGTAGCTGTTCTTTACTTCTTCATCACTAGCATCTGTGTAGACATAGCCTATGGGTTTAAGCTTTACCTCGTCCAAGACCTGGGACACCATCGTATTTCGTGTATCTTAGATCCTCTTCGCTAATTCATAGTATTTTGATAGTATCTCACCGTATTTATCAATGTCTAGCTTTAAAGCCATGTACAGCCTCTTCTTCCACGGTACTACCGCTAAGTGTTTCACTAGTGTTGGGTCTTCGAGGTTTTTCAAATAGTTGATTAGTTGTTCTACTAGATACCTATTAGTATATATTAGGTAGTATTTTCTACCTGCAATCCTCGTCTCCTCTACCTTCATTTTCTCTATATTTCTTATTGCCCGGCGTATTCCTAGCCGGTAAAACCCCTTCTGTACTATGTGTGCTTCCCCGGGGAAGTTCTTATCCTTTGTATAGTGTATTATGACGTATGCCCGATCATACCTACTGGTGAGCCGGGCTATAGGTGCGTAAAGCATACTCTGCCTCGGAAAGAGGAGTACTACTGCTTCAACTGTATCAATGAACGCCTTCTTAATCTTCAGTAATGCTGAGTAGCCTACATAGATCCCGATGATAGTGTAGTTTTTATCCTTCGGCTTAAAAACATCCTCGAGGATCCTAATAGACTTCTCGAGTATGCTGAGGTTCTTCTTCCTACCCCGGAAGAACTGTACGGTTGCAGCACCAGCTAGTAGTACTAGTAGTACGAATAATATAATGGTTGCTGATGGATCCAGTAGAGACACCCCTCCCGCTTATTCCATATCTTCAACGTATTTGATCAGCTTTGATAGTTCTCCGAGGCCCCTAGGCTCCCATGGCTGATAAGGGATATTGTAGAATTCCAACCCCTTAAACAACTCTTTGGCTTTACTCATTGCTTCATCCTGCTCCCTCTTCTTACCCGCAAGGCTTTCTGGTAGTGGGCCTTCTAGCTCAAGGTACTTGTTAACTACAATGTAGGATACGAGGACACCGATCCTTTCTAGGAAGCTGTAGGCTCGGTAGGCTTCTAGTACTGGTAGGGTTTCAGGGTTGATCACTAATGCTACCCTTGTTCTCCTATGGTCTGTGAAGAGGTTATTGATCCATGTATACTCTTCTCTTAGATGAAGCAGCTCCTTATAGATCGGGTCTTCCTCCTGACTAGTTGGAACCTTCAACTCCCTACCAGCTATTACAGCTTTCATCTCCTCCCCAGTAATCTTCTCAATCGCCCTCCTCTTCTCGAGAATGGCGAGCCTAAGGTCTAGTAGTTTATCGATCCATATAAGGCTGATCGTTGGTAAAGCCATTATTCTAAGCATTAAACCAGTCGGCGGGGTATCGTAGACTATAACGTCAGCCCTACCTTTCTCCCCCAGTATCCTCGTTAATTCTATGATCTTTTCAAGGCTTGCCTGTTCTTCAACGCCCGGGCTGTGCTGTAATACATCAACGTACTTGTCTAGGTTGAATATTTTGAGGTATCCATAGATATCCTTAATCTTCTCCGTTAGGTTCTTCAAGTGCTTCCTAATCATAGCTTCATAGTCTACTTCAATACCCCAGAGGTTATCGGTGATTTTCCTAGGCTTATCTCCAAGCTCCATGTCGAAGACATCGCCGAGGTTATGGGCTGGGTCTAGGCTGATCACATATGTCCTCCTACCCTTCCCAGCCTGTTTTAAAGCATAGGTTGCTGCGACCGTTGTCTTACCAACCCCTCCCTTCCCGATGAAGAAGCGGACAATATAAGTCATTATTCATCATCTACTCCAATCCTACGTTATATCGAATAAACCGGCCATCTCGTATAATGCATCATCTAACCTCTCACTCCTGCGATACATTACGAGGATCTCCCGGCCCATGTATGGTAGTAAGCGTAGAGATATCATTGAGGGCGGGCTTGGTAATCCTACAAAGCTTCCCAAGAGTATCAGTGCGAAAACGTTCTCGAGCTCCCTGAGCTCCGCCTCCACGTACTCAATACTTCTACCGGCGAATATTCCAACGATTACGTCCCTGATCTTTTTAAGTGGATCCTCCTTATCCAACGGTAACAACTCCAATTATCAACTACATAATTAACTATGAGGGGAGAAGAGTGAAAAAAGATTGCTTTGAAACCAATTCTATCAGCGTTGTTTACTCAATTGATGGCTTCTTCATAGTCTTATACCATAATCCGAATAGGTATAGGTTTAACGCTATACCGATAGCTGTTATTGTTCCAACAACTACTCCAGTAACTAGTTTTCCTCCACCAGCTTCTATGAATACTGGTACTACGACTGCTTCATACCATAATAGTGCTAGGGTAACGGTTATCCACATGAAGATCGCGGGTGCTACTACGAGTGCTTTACCAGCTGTAGAAGCTTTCTGTACTTTCGCAACCCATACCGCAACAGTCATTAATGCAAGACTACTCAATAACTGATTCATGCCTGCGAAAGCCGGCCATAATACTAGGAAGTTACCGCCCCAAGCCAGCGCTATACCTATAGCTGCTAGTATCGTTGATGCAACCCATTTATTAGCTAGGAATCTGTAGAGGCTCCTACTCTTCTCCTTCAATGGCTCCATGAGCTCCTGCCAAGCATACCTTCCAAGCCTCGTAGCTGTGTCTAGACTGGTTAGTGCGAATCCCGTGATCCATAGTGTACCGAAGATCGTCATCACCGTTAAGTCTAGTCCGAAAGCGTGGTAGGTTGCATAAGCGTAGCTACGCGGTATTACGCTCCACTTCAACGAGTTGGCTAGTCCAGCGTAGAATTTGCCGAATACGTTGGGGTTGTTTATGAAGGCGTTTAGGAAGTTTAACACGTCAGCCCTAGTAGAGGATGATGTTAGCGGCGATATGCTCAGTGCTTTAGCGATCTTCCCCAGTATCCCCATTACCTTAGCATTGCCTAGGGATTTCATTATAGAATCCGCAAGTGCTGGTACGCCGAAGGCCCCTATTGAGCCTATAACCATTGTTGATAGAAATCCCTCGGTCTCCATACCGCCGTAAGCTACGAATAATCCGTGTAGCTCGTTGGCTAATTGCTTACTGCTCGTACCACTACCTACGAGGCTGTGGAAACCTGATAATGCTCCACAAGCGATAACTAGTGGTATTGCGGGCCAGAACGGGGATGGCTGCCCGCCTACAACGTTTGCAGAATACATAGTATAGGCTGGTAATGATAATACTCCCTTACCGAAGAACATGAGCCATATAAGGGCACCGCCGCCAAGGGCTAGGCTTGTCCATAATATGTAGGCGTTCATATAGTCTCTCGGCTGTAGCAGAACCCATACAGGTAGGCTTGCCGCAATAATAATATAGATTAATAGTATTATGAGCCATTCCTGCTGCGTCAATGCTAGCCAGTTATTAAACTGCCCGATAACTCCGAGGTAGATTGCTAGGATGATAAATATCCAAGCTATAACAGTCGACCATGTGAAGCCAAGCTTAGTCTTATACATCAGCCAGCCGACAAATACTGCGAAGAACAATAGTAGGAGAGCCGCAATACCTGCACCGGGTACAGCGTGGAATAACGCTGAGATCACGAATCCGAAAGCGGCTACAACTAGTAGTAGCGAGAACCAGATATAGCTGTTGAATACATACATAGCCCTCTTACCCATAAGCCTACCAGCAACCCATCCAATCGATCTACCATCGTAGCGTACACTACTCATCAACGCTAAATAATCATGCACTACTCCTACGAAAACGTTTCCAAACCATACCCAGATAATAGATAGCAGCCAGCCCCACCCGAGGGCTAGTGCGGGGCCGACGATTGGGCCGGCACCAGCGATACTAGCGAAGTGGTGTCCATACAATACATACTTGTTAGCGGGTACATAGTCTACTCCGTCGAACAACTTCTTAGCGGGAGTCTCCCTGTTAGGATCAGCCTTGACAACCTTATTCTGCAGATACCTTCCATGCGTATAGTAGAATAATACGTATAGGACGAGGCCTATTACGATCAGTACTCCACCCGTAACATCCAAGGCGGGATCCTCCCCTCTAAAAGTATTTCATGGAAATAACTTATCCCCATATATAAAATAATGTTTCGCCCAGACGCGTATGGACATTATATACACATAGGTAGGCTTTAGATTTGAAAAAGCACATTTAAATAAATATGGGAAAAATATGGGAAAAGAATGCGGGTTAATTTGCAGGATATTTTAAATATACCTTTAAATGATGAGCTTGTATTCCCTATCCCCTAGGGTAATAAGCCTGTTAAGGAGAGCATCGATGAAGTAGACATCCCTAAACCCAAGCTCTTTTATTAATTCATTCCTAGCCCTGAGAAGAGCTTTTGATAACGCCCACTCACTAATAGTCGAGCAATAAAGGCATTCCTGGCTATAGGCGCGTAGATTAACATAAACACCCAAGTATTCACCATCGCGGCTAATCCTAAGCTTTACAATAAAACCACAACTAACAAGTCCAACCCCATAGCCCGGAAGCTCGATAGTATCTAGTATTCTTTCAGCTCGCCGAAGCTTATCCATCAATCCAAGCCTACCTATGAGGTTCAACTACCAACACCTACGATGAATAAATAAGACGAACACTTTCTACATACAACTACTTTATTGAATATAACATTATTAATTTATTATTTACCGGGGGCATGATTACATGTAAGAGGTGTAGCCTAGGATTGACTGATCCACGCATATCGAGGCTTGCAAGATTACTCGTAGAATACTGTATAGAGGCTCGGGAGGGAGACGAGGTACTCGTAAACGCCGGGGTTGAAGCAGTACCGCTCGTGAGGGAGGTTGTTAAGGAGCTCGTCAGCCATGGAGCCTATCCTTTAATGATCAACCTCAGCGATGAATCAATCACAGAGGCCTTCTACAAACACGCTACCCGGAGCGTCTTAGAACACGTAAGCCCTATTGAGAAAATGCTCATCAAGAAAGTAGATGCAACAATCTCAATTATATCTCCAAGCCATACCAAGCCTCTGGTAGGAATAGATCCTGAGAAGCTCAAGGTTAGAAGTATGGCTAGGAGGGAGTTAACGAGGATCTTCATGGAGAGGAGTGCGCGCAGAGAACTTAGATGGGTTGTAACAGCCTACCCGACGAGGGCCCTTGCGCAAGAGGCTGGTATGAGCATTCTCGACTATGAAGACTTCGTATACCACGCGACATACTCAGATACAGGAGACCCGGTAAAGGAGTGGAGGAGGATTAGGGATGAACAGCAGAAGATTGCCGATTTCCTAAACAAGGTGTCGGAGCTTAGATATGAGGGGCCCGGGATCGATTTAAAGCTGAGCGTTGCCGGTAGGAAGTGGATCAATGATGACGGCAAGTACAATATGCCGGGGGGAGAAGTATTCAGCGCACCAGTAGAGGATAGCGTTGAGGGATGGGTACTCTTCGACTACCCCGCTGTGTGGAGGGGTGTAGAAGTCGAGGGTGTTAAACTAGTATTCAAGAAGGGAGTAGTAGTCGAGGCAACAGCTAAGAAGGGCGAGGAGTTTCTAAGGAAGATGCTTGAGACCGATGAGGGGGCGAAGAGGCTTGGGGAAATAGCCTTCGGGTTAAACTATAATATTACGAGGCACACGAAGGAGATCCTCTTCGACGAGAAGATTGGTGGAACAATACACATGGCTCTAGGAGCAGCCTACCCGGAGACAGGCGGTAAAAACGTGTCCGCGATACACTGGGACATGATCAAGGATATGAAGAAACATAGAGTATACGCAGATGGAGACCTAGTATATGAGAACGGGAGATTCCTCGAGGACGTATTATCATAAGTATGAGTATAAGTAGTGAGGGAGAATTGAAGGAGGTAAGGATTGGGAAATACATTATAGGCGGAGAACCCGGCAAGAACCCGGCATGGCTTGTAGGCACACTATTCCATATGGGTGATAAAGCATTAGTCGATGAGAAGGGAGTAATCGATAAGGAGCTGGTAGAGGATAGGATAAGTAAAGCCTTAGAAACAGCCGACAGTTACGGGTTAGTATTCGCTGTAGACCTAGTATTCCCCACTAAGGAATCGGTAGAGCCAATCCTACAATACATGGCCGGGTATGAAGACCTAGTACTATTCCTAGACTCACCCGACCCAGAAGCGAGGGCTAAGAGCTACCGTTTAGCCGGCGAAATAGGGTTGAGGGATAGAGTAGTTGGAAACGGGTTATACACGGACAGCCCCGGCTACGAACTAGAAGCCTTCCGTGAGGCGGACTTGAAAAACATCGTATTAATGGCTTTCGATCCTAGGAATCCGGCTGGATCAATGAAGCCGGTTGATAGGCTTAGACTACTCGAGGAAAAACTACTACCTAGAGCCGGGGAGCTCGGAGATGTAAATATCCTCGTAGATGCGATAGTTATTGATCCCGCAAGCATAGCTCTGAGCGGTGAAACAATAAAGCTAGTCAAGGAGAAACACGGCTACCCAAGCGGCTGCGCCCCGGCAAATGCTCTAGGACCAGTTTCAAAGAAAAAGGTTGGAGTCGAATCGATGATCAGTATCCATGGAGGAGTATCAGTTTACCTTAGAGTAATGGGTGCAGACTTCATAATGTACGGGCCAGTATCTAGGATAAAGTACATCGCTGAAACCGTAGCAGTTGCGGACTCACTACTAGGCTACAGCCTGATTCAGAGAGGAGTAAGGATTAGTAGGAGTCATCCATTGAGGAAATACTTCAAGAGTATACAGAAACTATTCGTCTCCACTCCCCAATAACAGGTTTTTCATCCAGACATCCATATAGTTGGGCTCCTCGGCTAGGTTTACGTGTTCAACCCTGTTTAGTATTTCCCGGTAACCCGTAAGGTATTTCTTCTGGAGGAGTATTACTCTGAGTCCGGTTAATACCATGTTCCCAGCGTAGACGATCTTTTTCTCATCCTTGACGGGTACCAGGCCTAGATCAATTAGATCCCTTGGCTCGATGCTTGAACCGAAGCTTCCAGCAATGAATACTAGTTTTAAATCACTTGGTTTAAGACTCTTTTTCTCGAGTAGTATTTTCCAGCTAGTCTTCACTGCTGCAAGTGCTTTCTGGAACTCCCTGATGTCGAGCTGTGTAAACACTATATCGTTTTCCTCATCTATAATGAATGCTTTAACCCCATTCCTCCTAACATATCCCTTCCTAACCCTACCCGTTCTATTAATGTAGCCGTGCCTGTATAGTTCTGCTACAAGGCTTATAACACCAGTTCCGAGGAGTCCCCGCGGTTCTCCAATAATCTTCTTATCAAACACTGGCCTCCCATCACTTGCCTCGCCCTTAACCTTTACATTTACAATTCCCCCGTAGTAGGCTATGGATCCACTCCTAATATGCCCTTCGAAAGCTGGGCCTGCAGGGGTACTAGTTGCGATTATATCCTCACTGGTTACTAGCATTGTCTCCGTGTTCGTACCGAGATCTATTATCATGTAGGGCCTGGGAGGGTCTAGTTCTAGCGTTGCTACTAGCTCGGAGTACGCGTCTCCGCCAACATAACCCGCGATCAACGGGGCTGAAGATACGGGTATTCCCTCATACCACGAGGTAATAGGTCCCCTGAACAGTGGCTGGTAGGGCGCATAGGCTAGTGTTTCGATCGGTAAAGCGTATAATATGTGGGTCATAACGCTATTACCAGCTACGAGCACGGAGCCGGGCTTGCCGCGGCGAGGTAGGCTGGTAATCCTATCGGCCAGTGTTTTACTCATCTCGTATAACAGCTTAGGCTCCTCGATAATCCTCGTCATCCTCGTAACGATGTCAGCGCCGTAGGTGTTTAATGGGTTAGCTTCGAATCCCTCCTCGATAAGGCTACCATTGGGATCTACTAGTTGGTAGGCTATCTTAGTAGTTCCAAGATCAACCAATAGGATCTTCCCGGGATCTCCCCGGGTAAACAATACTATATCGCCGAATATAAAGGGTTTAAAACCACTATCAAGCCCCGGCTTAAAAGCTTTAAACGGTAGATTCAATGATTCACCAAATACTAGGGGTTTAACCAAGGGATCCCTTGTTCTAGGCTCGACATTGATCGAGAACATGGGTACTCTTAAAAGCCTAATCCTTGGAAGACGAACCCAGACTTCACCAAGTACCCTGACCTGGCAGGCAAGCCTCTCCTCCCCCGTCAAGCCCCTGATTAACTCATAGCTGGTGGGCTCGGAAACACTGCCCTTGACCTTAACCCTGCAGAGACCGCATAGTCCTCGGCCGCCGCATGGTAGGGGTAGTAAACCCTTACCTGCTAGTACTAATCCGAGGTTGTCCCCTATGCAGGCTTCGACGTCCCCCCGGTCCTCGACGTGGACCATTGTCTTTACGCATTCACTCTTCAACACTCATCTTCTCCGCAATCTCGTTTACGAGCTTAACGGCTTCAACAGCATTTGGAGCCCATCCATCAGCCCCGATCTTCTCGGCGAACTCCCTACTCGTAGCCGCCCCGCCGACCAAGACTATAATCCTACCCCGGAGACCCCTCTTCTCCAACTCCTCGATCACCTTCTTCATGTATCTCGAAGTAGTGGTTAGTAGCGCGCTCATACCAAGTATGTGGGGCTTATACTTCACTACAGCTTCAGCGAATTTCTCAGCGTCAACGTCAACCCCTAGATCTATTACTTCATGTCCAGCTGCTTGAAGCATAACGGCTACAAGGGTTTTACCAATATCGTGCACATCGCCCTTAACTGTTCCGAGAACAATGCGTAGCCTCCTCCTAGCACTACCCATCCTAGAAGCCTCCTCTCGTAGCAGTGGTTCAAGCTTCTTCATAGCCTCCTTGAAGATCTCGGCTGCCTCGACTAGTTCCGCGATAAAATACTCACCCTCCTCGTACAGCCTACCGATCTCCTCCATACCACTGCTGAGAGGGCCTAGTACTATCTCGGTAGCACTAACGCCGTTCTTCAACAATTCATCGACAATCTCTAATACACAGTCCCGGTCTAGGTCTACTAGGCATTCCTTGAGCTTATTAAACAACTCCTCCCTATCCATGATCCATCAACGCTTCCCCGCTTATTACCATATACTTGAAGTTTAACCAGCGTTATAATTAATTACTTCTCGACGATGAAAACTATCTCGGAGCCGATAATCCCGGAGTAAACGATGTTTTCAAGCATACCGCTCCTCTCGATGAGGCTTTTAATAAACCTCTTCTCCCTAAACGATATGTCTCGACGCTTGACTAGAGATATCGTTGGCTCAGTTATAACGACGTATTTTGCATCTACAAGGCTTAAAATCCGATCACCAAGGCCTGGGCGCATACGTTCAGCGTAGTGTAGGAATTTAAGTATTAGTGCAACGTCCAAACCGGTATAATCCCTTAAAATATCTGGATACCTCAATAGATCAGCCTCCCTTAAAACAATCCTAATCCCGAGCTTGTCATAAATTCTCTCCAAAGCCTTGATTACCCCGAGTACTACTCGATCCTTATCGATACCTATGATCAATTCGGGCCTAATCCTGGAAGGATCGAGAAGGGGGTAAAGGGGGTTTAAGCCACATGCTATATCTAGCACTTTTCCACTGAACAGTAAACCGCTAGTATACTTGTTCACCGCCCCGAGGAACTCATCAATATAATCGATCCGCTCACTACTGGAAACATGAAGCTTTAACAACTCAATAGCACTAGCCCGGACACACTCGTAATCACCCTTATCCATACATGAGATAATAGAATCTATGAAGCCGGAAGCCCCTGCTAGATCACTGGTTTTAAACTTCCTCAAATAGTAATAGGCCCTACGCCTAGCCTCCTTCTTCAAGAACCTATAGAGGCTATAACGCCTAAACTCCTCAATACCCATCCGTTTCCCCGTTAAAACCCTTAAAATCCTAGACTTATACCTAGAAACAACGCTTTCCACGATCTCAGATGCCTTATCCGGGCTAAGCCTAGGATACTCATCCAATAAATCACTAGCCAGCTCGGCGATTAACTCTTCGATTAAAACATCCAGTGACAAAACCAACACCTGAACAGAACCTAGCAGCTATCATCCTACGCTTTCCCGGTTACATTATTATATGGTAAACCAATTACTGTATAATAAGATGAATTCATAGGTGGTATTGAAACATGGTTAAAATAGGGGATATAGCGCCAGACTTCACACTACCGAGCCATACTGGTGAAAAAATAAGACTACACGATTACAAGGGGAACTATATAGTATTATACTTCTACCCAAGAGCAATGACTCCGGGATGTACACGGGAAGCAGTTAGGTTCAATCAATTACTAGATAAGTTCCATGAGCTCGGAGCAGTAGTGTTCGGGGTAAGCACCGACCCGGTGGAGAAGCTCAAAAAGTTCGCTGAAAAATACGGTCTAAGATTCAAGCTATTATCAGACCGGAAGGGGGAGATCGCGAAGAAATACGATGTACTTAGAAAAGGCGTTAAAAAGCCAACGGCGAATAGGGTAACATTCATCATAGACAAAGACTTGAGAATATACGAGATCCTAAAATATATTAGGCCAGCTGAGAAACACGCCGATACAGCGCTGGAAGTTGTTAGAAAACTCGCAAAAGCTTATAGCGAGGAAAAATAATTATCTCCCCCCGGACCCGCTTATCCATCTTCAAGCCTAGATGATGATCCGTGGAGAACCACATCGTAGTCGTTATACCGACGTATAATGAGAGGGAAAACATCGTAGAGTTGATCAGGAGGCTCGAGGAAGAATTCAGGAAGCATGGGGTTAGCCATGAATACCTAGTAGTAGACGATAACAGCCCGGATGGAACGGCTGAAGCCGTGAAGAGCCTCGCAAGAGAGATCCCAGATGTAAACGTTATCGTTAGAATGGAGAAGAAGGGGATTGGATCAGCGATCATGGATGGATTCCGCCATGCTCTAAGGAATAAGCATGTAACACACATACTAACAATGGACGCCGACCTATCCCATAGGCCCGAAGACCTTGCAGGATTCATAAAGGAGATGTACAATGCGGATCTAGTGCAGGGTAGTAGATATGTTAAGGGAGGAGGAACTGTTAACTGGGGAATACACCGCAGAATAATCAGCTGGACAGCTAACTGGCTAGTAAGAACACTATACCACACGGGACTACATGAACACACGACAAACTACCGTTTATACAATAGGAGGGCTGCAGAAGCAGTATTAAAATACGCTAAGTCAACGGGTTACGAATGGGTTATAGAAGCACTACTAATAATACACGCCCACGGATACAGGATCGTTGAAGTACCAATAATATTCATAAACAGGAGAAAAGGTAGGAGCAAGCTAGGAATAAGCGAGATCATTAAATGGTTCATCTACATAGTAAAATTCCGGAGAACATACAAGATGATCAAGAAGCAAGCCGGAAATGATTAAGAAGAATCCAACACTCATAAGGTAAAACCAAGCCAACTATAATTCCAGTTAGTCATTCACTATATGGTTTGAAAAGCCTATTTATGTACAGTTCAGAAACAATATGAGCTGTAGAGGTCTCATAATAAGCCTTTAGTAGTTTTCTCGTCTTTTCATTTTCGAACTATGGTTTTCGCTATTTTTATCTAACGTACTCCACCTCGTCTAGATCTTTGAATTCCCGGTCTCCCGTAAGGAATCTTATGTTGAGGCGTTTCGCGAGCACATAGCCTAAAACGTCTATAAGGGATAAATTCCTACCCTGCTTCCTCAACTCAAGGCGTAGTGCAGAGGCTCTAGCGTAGTCTTCGTCCCTTGGCTGAACTATGGTTATGAAGGCTCTCACAACCTTCAATACTTCAACAGCTTTCTCTCCACCATAATCTCTCGTCAACGCATATGCGAGCTCTAGCATGTTGAATTCACTGGTAATGAGTTCCTCCATGGCATATCGCTCGTAGGCAGGATTACCCTTAAGGATCTCCACTAGAGCGTAGGTATCGGCATAGTATCGTGGCAAGACAACTCAACCATGCATGCTTCTCAACTCATCCTTAAGCTTTTGTGCATCAACTCTCCAATCCCTTAAAAGCCCGTAGATCCCTTCAATCCTCACCCTTAAACGGACACCTTCAGGCAAATCTAGCTTCCTCACCGGGCGCAGTACACCCCTTTCGTAAACGGCTTCTATAACCTTACTCAAATCCCAGCCACCCAATTTAAAATCATATAAAAGAAGACTAATACCCTTTTAGGGCATAATTTCTCCGTAAACAAACAATATCGTGACACAATATACCCTCATCGAAAGAGAGTTAATAAGCACAGAAAACCTTGGAATTCAATTATAACAGTATTTTTAAAGAAGATAGAAAACTGTGTAGTACTCATAAATAAAGACATTCACCTAAAAGAGATAAAACCAGGCCAAAGTATGAGGCTTAAGAGGATGAACCAATGAATATTCATATAAAAATATCTACAAGCATAATAAGAGGTAAACCACATCACCCCTATAGAATACAATTACTATTAGTAGCTGGGAGGGATTGATTTCTTGACTGATTATCTTTTCGAACTAGTTCCTTGGAGGAAGAGTGATGTAGACGAGATCCTAAGTGTTTCTAGGGGATTCTTCAAGTACTTCTCAATACCCGAAGGCCCCGGTGGGTATCCGGGATTATTCAGTATTGCTACAGCAATGTACATAAAGTATAATTACGGGGTTGGAGTGTATCCGCATATTAGGCTCTACGATGTTAATAGGCTAGCACTATTATCGATAGCGAATGCTGTTAGAGAATACGGTTTAGACGGCCTAGTACTACTGCGCGGGGATAAGCCTTGGAAGGGCAGGATCGTTGAGGATATTGGTAGTGAGGAAGCCCTAGAACTATTAAAGCGTAAAAAGTATGGTTTCGATAAGGGATTAATCCTTAGCTTAAACTACCCGGTCGAGAAGATCCTTGAGAGGATTAAGCTGGGGGCGGATTTCTACCTAGTAATAAACTATAGTGTTGAAAAGCACGGTAAGCTCGTTGAGGCTTCCAGGGAAGCCCGTGGACGGGGTTCTAGGATCTATGTCTTCATCCTACTTGGGATTGGGAGGAATAGGGAGTTATTTAGAAAACTTGGACAGCCCTACATTGAGCCCGAGGAGTTGAAGAACGCTATGAATGATCTGGACAGCATAGTTGACGGCTATGTTCTCTCAAGCCCCTTCGAGCCAGTTGAGGGTATAAGGTTATTTATTCGCAGCGTTTAACTCGTCTACAACTCTCTTAATCCTCCTAAGCTTCTCCAACCCGATCAGATAAGCCTTCTCCGATCCGCCTTCATCAACAGCTAATCCTCCGAAGCCGCAATCAGCAGATACTAGGTCAACCCTCCCCCCGGCCCTCTCGATGATCTCGCCTAGCAGCGTCCTTAATTCATCAAGTGGTTCGACTACTGGGTTCTTCGAGCTAGCAATACCCGGAGCCAAGAGTTTATCGTTAGCCTCCAATAACTCTTTATCGATAAACTCCTTATTCAACGTGTTATCGTGGAATTCGAAGTTTAGTATGTTTAATTCCTTGATCGATGAGAGGAGCTTGAATAATCTAGGAGAGATCCTCCCGCACACGTGTATTCCATGCATACCCGGCAATCCACGGTAAACACGCCCAATAATCTCCCTAATAGATTCCTCACTATATCCAAGGAGGATCCTCCTCCTACCAACGAGTACTCCGAGAACCGGTTCGTCGATGAATAAAACATTGTATCCAAGCCCTGCAAGGTATTCGAGGTTCCTCCTAACATAATCAGCAATGAATCCCACAAGCCTAGATTCCCTCAATAGCGTCGCGTAAAGCCCCCTACTAATATCCTTCTCCAAGTAAATCCTAGAAGACAATGTGAAGACTCCTGTAACCGGGCCCCTAAGCCACTTAAAGCCTACAACACCATCCCTAACAGCTTTGACAAGCTCTTCCGCCTCCGGTATAAACGGCTCATAACCCATTAGATCCCTCAGCTTCCCGGGATCTTCGAGGAAGTAGAAACCGCCTTTCTCCACTAAAAATCCATTCTCAGCAAGAGGCTGGAGATATATGTCTATAAAGCTTCTTAACTGAGGATATGGTGGAACATCTAACCCTACTCGCCAAAGATCACGTATAACTCTCTCAACATTCTCAACACTATGAGGTAATGGAAAACTTCCAACATGGCTAGTCCTGACCAATCATTACTCACCGCTAACTGTAACATATCTATAAATGGAGTAAATCGTGAACATAGTAAATAGTTATTACGTGTTAATACCATGTTAAAGCCAGGATAAACTGCTCCCTGTTTAAGGTAGTAAGGAAATAGTCTCAGTCTACTCCTCTTGCCCGTAGTGCTGTTGTGATCTCGTCTAGCCGGATTAATAGTATTCTTATAGCGTCGATTACTATTAGGAAGTGGTTGTATAGGTTCCATCCCGGCTCCCATCCCCGAGCCTTCTTACTCTGAATCGCCTCGTTCAGCTCTGCTAGGATATTGTGTAGCATTAGTAGTGCTAGTGTTAACGGGTTTCTACCCAGGTAGTCGTAGAATTGCTGTATCGGCGTCGTAGCGTAGAAGAATACTATGTTTACGAACCCGGTGTAGCCGTAGATTAGGAGCGTTAGTATTAGGGGGGTTAGTGATCCGGCTAGGTAGTCTACGAGGATTATTAGGAGTGTTGGAGGGATGTAGAGGATTAAAGTGTATAATATTAACCTGTAAGCCTTGATCAGTGATAAGAGGATTAGGCCCGAGATTATGAAGGCTAGATAGATCCATGGGTTGAAGGTTATGAATACTAGCGCTACTAGGGCTAGGTAGGCTAGTTTAGGTATGAATAACCGGGGGTTATGGAACCAGGTGTAGCGGTACTGGTACTGGTAGGCTTCAACAAGCACCCCCACAGATCAACCACCTCGGTAATACACCTGATTCCGCCAGTAATTCATCATCAAGCCTATTCCAATCATCGATTAACAGCCTACGATCCCTAGTGATCAACAAGTACTTGTCGGGGCGGAGACTATTTGTTAGGGGGTATAGGTGTGTTACTATGATAATAGTCTTACCACGACCCCTAGCATCACGGAGTATTTCTAGGAGATTCTTAACACCATCATAGTCGAGCTCGTTGAAGGGCTCATCCAGTAGCCAAACAGGTTGATCAGCAACTAGTACGCTTGCAAGACTAACCCTCTTAGCTTCACCACCGCTAAGAGTGTATGGATCCCGATCCATAAGCTCCCCGGGGACGAGTTTCTCGACAATCCACCAATTACCCCTAGAACCAGTTGTCTCGAGTATGAAGTTTATCTCATCCCTAACACGGGCTTCTATAAACCCGTGATAGGGGTCCTGCCATGTATAACCTATTCTTCCAGCCGCGATCCTCCTCTTAACACTGTAAGGCTCGATCCCGTCTACAACTATCCGGCCTTTAAGGGGCTTGATCAAGCCCGCAATAGTCTTTAAAAGCGTAGTCTTACCGGAACCGTTAGCTCCTAGTAAGACGTGTATACCTGGGCCGAGCTGGAAAGAAAGGTTTTCGAGGAGGGGCTTCCCCGGATAACCAATTGTTAAATCCTCAGCCGTGATCATCTCCTTAGCCTCTTAACAGCAGCATAAAACACTACTCCCCCACCAATACCGACACTGATCAATTCCCCGATGAACACGTATAGTACCGTTACTAGTGGAGCTCCGAAAACTAGGCATAGCTCCCCGTATCCAATGATCAACGCTATACTGATCATTGCTAACAAGCTACCAGTAATAAAGCCCATCGTCCCCGGCCCGAAAACCTTCTTAGCGGCGAAGACTAATATTGTAGCCGCGAAGTTAGCTATTGGGCCGAAAACCCAGTCGTAGAACCCGAAGGGGCTCAGCAGGTTTGCTAGGAAACCACCAATAGTCAACCCGATAACAGCATCCCAGCCAAAGCCTGGTAGTAGTGGTAGTATCAGCATCGCATCACTAATCCTAACCTGGATCTCACCATAAGCGAAGGGTAGTATAGCAATTGTAAGAGCCGCATAGACAGCCGCGATCACTGCTACCCGGACACTCCAAATCGAGTACTTCACCCACTACACCCCTCCACGCATATCCTATTTCTCCACGATTAATCGTGTTGATGGTTATTTAAATGAATCGATTAAGCCCGGATCATAATGCAAGTAATAATATATTCTAGCACATTGAATACCTAGTAGTAATAAAATAATTCGTAGGAGGAGTTTTGATCAGCTAGTTAGAATTCTATATTTGCATGTTCATTCCTTAAATCCTCTTCGGTCTTGCCCAGCTTTTTCATTAGTTCTACTGTTACCCCGTCTAGGAATAGCATCGTAGTGTCTTCGAATAGTGTTCCTAGGGGTGCTAGTGGTTCGTGTATTCCTAGTATCTGTCTTGTGAAGTAGTCTTCTTCTTTAGCTATCTTCGTCCTCCCCGGTATTCTTACTATTATGTCTGCAAGCCTCCCCAATGGGCTGTCCGGGTAGGTTGTCAGTGCTATTATTCTCGCTCCAACTATTTTCGCGGCTTCCGCTGCTGTAACGATTAACCTTGTCCTCCCGGAGCCAGATATCGCTATTACTAGGTCCCCCTCCCTGATCCGGGGTACTATTGTTTCACCTAGTACGTATACGTGGTATCCTAGGTGTAGTAGCCTCATAGCGAAGCTTTTACCAACTAGTCCGCTACGCCCAGCACCCATTACTAGTACTCGGGCCCCACGCTTATAGGCTTCTAGTAGTTCTTTGATCATATGGTTCTTCTCGTCATCGCTGATCGAGTCTATTGCTTTAACGATGAAATTAGTTATCTCGATCATTGTATCCCTAGTAAAACCACCAACCAATACGTATTCACCGGTTAAAGGTATTATTACACGGTAATAATTTATCCTTAACCCATCGTTAAACCCGGGAATTAACAATATAGGCCGGGAAAACATTATTATTCATTGGCCCCGCCCCCTCACACCCCACCGAGACCCCGGAGAATGGGGGATGGATATGAGGGGGGCCGGTCAGGCGGGGTACAATCCCCTACTTATAATAGTATTGCTAGCCCGATGATTATGAATAAGCTGATCAATGTATGAACCAGCGTTGCACCAGCAACTAGCTCCGGCTTCCACCCATAAATCCTTGCTAGCACCGTATTCATAACTGCCGGGGGCATAACTGATAAAACCATTATCTCCGCTTCATAGAGCGGTGGTAGTTCTAGAAGCAATAGTATCGCGTAGTGTATTATCGGTGAAGCTATGAATCTCCAAGCACCTATTAGTAAGACCTCCCAGCGGTACCCATGGATCAAGCCTATGTTGAACGGGATAGTTGCTCCTAGTACGAATACCGCAGTATAGCTTAGCAGTGGATGGCTGGGCTCGAGGACAAAGTGTAATGAGCTGATGGTGCTTGATGGTAGAGTGTAGTGCGCTATTGATCCCAGTAGGAAGCCGTAGAGTATTGGGAGGTTTAACAGGCTACGGGTAATGCTCGAACGACCCGAGGCTAGTAAGCCGGCTACTAGGAGGTGGTAGATGAATAGCGTTAAGCTATACATCGCGGCCGGTGTTAGATCACCGTAGATCAACATGATCACTGGGAAGCCTAGGAATACAGCGTTCTGGAAAGTAGAAGTTATCACTACACCATACCTAATACTCGAATCCCTCCCCCTCAGAAGATACAATAACACAGCTACACTAACCAACACGTATAACGTAGTAGTAGCTAAAACCCCTACATCAGCAATACCAAGACCCCTAACCATAAAGACATCAAAGAACACGACGGGGACGAGGACATAATAGACAAACTTACTCAGAAAACCAACACCCCTGGAAAACCAGGAATAACCACGGAAAACATATTGAGCTAGAAAACCAAAGCCGATGAATGAGAATAGGTAAATAATAGGCAGGAAATCACTAATCAAACCACTCATATCGATCACACCCTCCTAAACATAAAACTACGCTAAAACACCGATTAACCATAATACCAAGCGAAGCGTTAAATTAATTGACGCTTACATATTCGACATATTATGGGAACCCCCCGGTTTTCATAACATAAACTCCCAGTTTACATCGAGAAAATCCTACTCATCCGAGACCAGTTAAGGATGGAAACTGGGGGTTCCCATTGATTCCCCGATGCCGAAATTCATGGGTCGACGCATTTATGGGAACTGGGGAGTTTCCATGATAGGGGTTGTAAGTATAATATGTGTATAGTG
>JALWZC010000108.1 GCA_027002875.1 Desulfurococcales archaeon | reverse complement strand
ATCTTATCGATTAACTCGCCGGAAGCACCAGCCATGATCGCGAGGTTCCGGGCGTGTAGTTTCATATGGCCCTTTTGAATACCCTCATGGACTAGGGCGCTTAGAGCGGCTAGGTTTTGAGCCAGTCCTACGGCAGCCATGACTTCGGCTAGTTCACTAGCCTTCTTAACGCCTAGGATTTTCAAAGCTATCCTTGCTACTGGGTGAACCCTAGTAGCACCGCCAACAATGCCGACTTGTAAGGGTATCTCGATCGAGCCTACCAGCATACCCTCCTCATCGAGCTCCCAAGTGCTTAACGGTTTATATACCCCGCTTCTAGCCGCATAGGCGTGGGCTCCGGCTTCGACAGCCCTGTGATCCTGGCCTGTCGCTAATGCTACAGCTATTACGCCGTTCATAATACCCTTATTATGAGTTACAGCTCTAAAGGGATCCGCTTCTGCGAGTATGCTTGCTTCAACGATCTTCCTAGCGATATCCTCGCCACCAACATCCGCCGGACTTGTACGGGCCCATGCACGGGCTAGCCTGTATACTGCATGATTACTTATAATTCTCAGCCGGGCTTCACCGCCCGTAATCTTTTCCAGTATTGGAGCTATTGATTCAACCATCGTGTTTACAGTATTTGCACCCATAGCGTCTAGCACGTCAACGATCAAGTGGACAACGATCACAGGCCCCATACGCGTATCGATCACTCTAACCTCTAAATCCCTTGGGCCTCCTCCGAGCTTGATCAGGGTTGAATCCTGCTGTCTAGCATGATCGAGGATCTCTTCTTTATGCTCAATAATCTTCATAGCCTTATACCGCGGAGCTGAAACATTGACTAGGTGAACCTGCCCGATCATATATTGTTTATCGGCCCGCGCAATTATACCCGGCCCGTAGCGGAGCATTTTAGCAGCGTTGCTAGCAGCTGCCACAACGCTAGTCTCTTCAATAACCATTGGTACAAGGTAGTCTTTATTATTGATCTTAAAGTTCACAGCTACTGCGAAGGGATACGTCATGCCGCCGATAACGTTCTCTATCATGGAATCAGCTATCTTCTCCGGAAGATTTCCGAGATTCCTAAGGATCTCAACTTCTTCCCGTGTCAACCCAGCCCATTCAGCAACGATCCTAAGCCTCTCATCGAGGCTTTTCTTATAGAATCCAGGTATCCTAGAAGATTTAACGGACAATGACACCACCATAAGCGATCATTTTCTTCCTATAAGATACTATAACAACTTATGGTATAAGTAGTTAATACACCCTCAATATGGGTAGGGGAGAAGCGGTGATTGATAAAGAGTTGCTCAGGGAGATCACGTATACCCTGCTCCAACTAGTGCCTCTAGGGAGGGTTGTTAGTTATAAGGAGCTTGCAGATATTATCGGGGTTCATCCAAGGGTTATAGCGAGGTTTATGGCTTTAAACGATAAACCATTGATCGTACCCTGTCACCGAGTAGTAGGTAGCAAGGGTGAGCTTAGAGGGTATAGCCGCGGCGGACCAGGGATTAAGGAGAAATTGTTGAAGCTTGAAGGCGTTGAAGTGATAGATGGAAGAGTTCCAGAAAAATACTTCTACCCGCTTAAAAACATACTATTAGATCCTTAAAGGACGCATAACAATATGTTTTCAACCAATTCCTTTGTAACCCTTATAGTTGAGAGGTTATGGTATCTCTTCATCCATTCGTTCTCCACGTAGAATTCTGCCATCTCCCTAACGAGGTCCTCGTCGAACCCGTAGTCTCTAAGGGTTTCACGGAAGCCTATCTTTTCAAGGAACTCGTTGAATACTCTCTGGGCTTTTACCGCGTCGCTACTATCAGGTTGAAGACTTGGATCTAGAGGTTTCAGTATTTGATGCATTGTTTCGGGATAGTATGTGTAGAAGATCTCTACTAGTTTCCTGTATAGTATCGCGAGTCCCGCGCCGTGGGGAAGGCTTGGCTGGAAACCGCTGAGAGCATGCTCTAACCCGTGGCCTAGATGGGTTATTCCATGGTCGATGCTAATACCTGCGATCATTGAAGCGTAGAGTAGCCAGTATCGATACTCTACGTTACCCGGATCATCGAGTGTTTTGGGGAGGTATTCTAGTATTATATGTGCAGCCTCTCGACCCAATAGTCTTGTATATGGTGATGCGAAGCGAGAAGTGGAGGATTCGATACTGTGGGCTAATGCATCGATGCTCGTGTAAATTGTTTGGTTTCGCGGTAATGTAACAGTATACCTTGGATCATCAACTGATACATCCGGATACCCGGCCCCGAATCCCAGCTTCAACTTCTCCTCGGGAACGGTTACAACTGCAAACCTATCGATCTCTGTTCCAGTACCGTGTGTAAGGTTTACAGCCATTATGAAGGGTTTACTCCTAGGAATACTCCTCTTACGGAACAAGTAGTCAGTAACCGAGCCTCCACCGCTTAATACTACTGCAGCTGCTTTAACGCTATCGATTACACTACCACCACCAATCGCTATGAAGCCTTCAGCACCGCAATTCTTATATTTATTTATGATATCATGTACTGTTTCGACATCTGGGTTTGGCTTAACACCTTTATATATGCAGTAATCTACACCTCGTTCTTCGAGTAAGGCCTTAACATCTCCGAGTGCGCCGCTTATTTCAGCCGATCTTCTCCCAGTAACGATCAACAATTTATTCTTATCCTTAACAATTCCTCCAGCCTTAACGATAGCATTGGTTCCAAAGAATAGCTTTACGCCACCATTATAAACCATGAACTCTTCCATTCCAAGAACCCCCTGTATTTTCCTATTAGCTAGTGGGGAGAAAGTATTGTTTAAAAGTATGGTATAACGGGGTTATTTATTAGCCGGCATATCCCTAATGTGAACATCCATTTGGGGATACGGTATCTCGATGCCGTTAGCATTGAAGACTTCATATATTTTCTTTACTAAGTCATTCCTCACGGTCCAGTAATCTTCCCTCTTAGTCCAAAGGCGTAGTGTAAGGTTTATCGATGAATCAGCCAGTTCTGACACGATAACCTGTGGTGCTGGTTCCTTCAATACTTTGGGATGATTCTTTGCAGTTTCAAGCATTAGTTTAGCTGCAACGTCTAAATCAGTCCCATAAGCTACTCCTACTACTAGGTCTAGCCTCCTAGTATCGTATCTCGAATAGTTAATTATCACCGATCCCCAGACGCTCTTGTTAGGTATGAATACATAGATGTTGTCCGGTGTTGCTAGTTCTACAGCCATAATGGTTAGATCCTTAACCGTGCCCGTGTTCCCGTTTATATTTACGAAGTCACCGATCTCGAAGGGCCGGTAGACTGCAAGCCATACACCAGCTGCGAGGTTTGCGAATGTGTCTTGGAGTCCGAAGCCTAGGATTAAGCCGAATATTGCTGATAAACCAAGTATTACGGGGCCTGTTTCTAGTCCTAGAGCTGAAGCCGTCGCGACAATGATTATTAGCCATCCAATAGCATTTACAAGGTTTCCCGTAACCCTTACAACCATTTCTGGAGTTTTCAGCCTCCTCATAGACTTCTCTAAAAGGTTAATCGTTATCCTTAACGCGATGTATCCTATAATCAGCGTTACGGCGGCGTAGATGATCTGTAGTATTG
>JALWZC010000107.1 GCA_027002875.1 Desulfurococcales archaeon | reverse complement strand
TAATCAGTCGGTTAAAAACAACTAACTTTATATCTAAATAATATTAGGACAGGCCAACACATAGAAGTACTTATATATCTGACGGATATAATTATATATTAGTATTATGAAGCTTTTTTCTTGATACAAATGAATATGGATAGCGTAATAGAGCCAATATACCGGTAAACGATTCCAGCTCCATCGATATATCCGTATTCATAGGGAGTATTACTATCTCTGCTCCTCTGCGAAGTGCTTCATCTAGTAATTTATCGATCCTACGTCTAAATCCTTCATCATAACTCTTCAATAATTCCTCGTTAATCAATAATTTATCCACAGCATTAGCCTTTACAGCTTCCTCAACTTCTTCTATCCCATAAGCTACTAGGTCTGGTTCCTTAATGATTCTTCGACGAAATTCTCCTAGTATATATGAAGCCTTAATAACTGACAAGTCCTTGATTGCGTTTTTAACGCTGTCTCTATGTAGCAGCTCCCTAATACCTGGCTCGCCGCCGATTGAGATATGATCTGTTATTATTTTTCCTTTGAAGCCTTTTTCTCTAAGTTTATTCTTTAATTTTTCCGATAAACTAGCGGGAGAGCCTATAATTATTATTTCGGGCTTCTCTCTACTAGTGATGTTAATGATCTTATCGGCTATTTCTTCAATATATTTTTCAAGATTCCTTTCATAGGCTTCAGGTTCTCTTTTACCTCCTAGCAATGAATAGCTACTATACATATCTCTTACTCCTTGTTCGCCTAGTAGTTTTATTGTGGCTTCGTCGTAGTCTAATGCTATGAGTAGTATCCGACCCGGTAATTTGGATGCTTTTTCGAGTCTTTTAACGATGTGAAGCGGCCATTCTTCCTTTACTATTATTAATGGTTTACCGATCTCAATGTTTATTGTGTGATAATGTCCTTTGACCCCGAACTTCTCCGGTCCTTCAACTACTACCCCTCTAATTCGCAGTCTTTCGGTGAAGGGTTGGAATTCTAGTGTTTTAACCTTGATAGTAAGCGTCATTGGAACCCTTCTGCTGCTACCCCCTCTATCGCCTTTAATCTCTCTAGTTGTTTGAGCTCTAACGATATCGCCTGGTTTTATAATATTATACAATATCCATAGATCATCTTGATTTTCCGGAATTACTTTAACATAGCCTTTCTTAAGCTCCTTCTCCAAGATCTTCAATTCCAGCTTCACTTCCCTATCTCAAATATAGTTTATGAGGGATGTTAAACCATAATTATTATTGGGTGAAGTAATGGAGCTGGAATTCTACTTGTTGGACAATACTTATGAAGTTGTCGGTGGAGAGCCCCACGTTATTATATGGGGTATTACTCGAGATGGTCGTCGAGTATTATTGAGGGATAGAAGGTTTAGACCGTATTTTTATGCTATACTTAATGAGAACGCTGATGTTGATGAAATTGCTAAGCGTATCAAGCATTTGAGCGATCCTAAGTCTCCTATTATAGGAATCGAGCCTGTGGCTAGGAAGTTTTTCGGTAAACCCGTTAGAGCTTTGAAAGTAACAACCGTTATACCAGAGTATGTTAGGAAGTACCGTGAAAAAGTTAGAGGGATCCCCGGTGTAGCAGAGGTTGTTGAGGCGGATATTAGGTTTAGTATGAGGTATTTAATAGATCACGATTTGAAGCCTTGTGGTTGGCACATAGCTGTGGTTAGAGAAGTTCCAAAGAAGCCTATATACCGGGTTTATGCTGAATACGAAGTTGTTGGAGATATTAAGAATATCGAGGATACGTCGCAGCCGAACCTAAGGATTACCGCTTTCGATATCGAAGTTTACGCCTCGGCCGGAACGCCTAAGCCTGATAGAGATCCTGTTATTATTATTGGTGTAATGGATAATGTTGCCGGTGAAGTTATCCAGTTTAAAGCCGAGGATAAAACTGATCATAGGGTTATAGGCGAATTTATAGATTATATGAAAAACTTCGATCCCGACATTGTAATCGGGTATAATAGCAACGGCTTTGACTGGCCATACCTAATCGATAGAAGTAAACATTTAGGGTTAAAACTTGATGTAGGGCGGAGGATAGGTTCTATTCCTAGAACGAGTACTTATGGACATATAAGCATAGCTGGTAGGTTAAACGTGGACTTATACGACTTCGCAGAAGAGATCCCAGAGGTTAAGGTTAAGACTCTGGAGAATATAGCCGATTACTTAGGAGTGATGAAGAAAGACGAAAGAATCTTAATCGACTACATAGACATTCCGAGATACTGGGATGATCCTTCAAAGCGGAAGATACTACTGAAATACAATGAAGACGACGTCGTATCAACGTATGGATTAGGAGAGAAATTCCTACCATTTGCAATACAACTATCAAATATTACGGGTCTACCCCTAGACCAGGTTGGAGCCGCTAGTGTTGGTTTTAGGCTCGAATGGTACCTTATGCGGGAGGCTTATAGGTATGGAGAACTAGTTCCAAACCGCGTTGAGAGACCATATGAGTCCTATCGTGGAGCTGTTGTCTTAAAACCTGTTAAGGGGATCCATGAATATATAGCTGTGCTGGACTTTTCCAGTATGTATCCGAACATTATGATCAAGTACAATGTTGGCCCAGACACTATTGTTCGCGGAGAGAAATGTGATCCTAATAAACATAATATTGCTCCCGAGGTAGGGCATTGTTTCCGGAAGGAGCCTGAAGGATTCTTTAAACGCGTTCTACAAACACTGCTTAGTGTTAGGAAGAAGCTTAAGTCGGAGATGAAAAAATATCCTCCTACGAGTTACGAGTATAGAGTGCTTAATGAAAGGCAGAAGGCGGTTAAAGTCCTTGCGAATGCTACATATGGATATATGGGATGGGTTGGTGCTAGATGGTATTGTAGGGAGTGTGCAGAAGCAGTAACTGCTTGGGGCAGGCAAACTATTAAGACGGCAATAAAAATGGCTGAAGAACTAGGATTAAAAGTAATTTACGGCGACACAGATTCATTATTCGTTACTTATGATAAGGAAAAAGTTGAAAAATTAATTAAGCGCATTGAGGAAGAACTGGGATTTGAGATCAAGATCGATAAAGTCTATAAACGAGTATTCTTCACCGAGGCGAAAAAGAGGTATGTGGGGTTACTAGAGGATGGTAGGATAGATATCGTAGGATTCGAGGCTGTAAGAGGGGATTGGGCTGAGATCGCTAAGGAGGTACAGGAAAAGATCACTGAGATCCTTTTAAAGGAGAGATCTATTGAAAAAGCCGTAGATTACGTGCGTAAAGTAGTAGCAGATCTAAAGGCTGGAAAGATACCGCTGGAGAAACTGGTTATATGGAAAACGCTGAGTAAGAGGCCCGAAGAATATACTGTAGACGCGCCTCACGTAGTGGCTGCTCGTAAACTAATTAGAGCCGGGATAAAGGTTAGTGTCAATGATAAGATTGGATACGTGATCGTCAAGGGGGGCGGAAAAGTCTCCAGTAGAGCTGAACCGTACATATTTGTTAAAGATACTAAACTAATTGATCCGGAGTACTATATTGATCATCAAATTATACCCGCCGCTATGAGGATTCTTAGATACTTCGGAGTAACAGAGACGCAGCTTAAAAAGACAGCTACTACTGCGGGCCAGAGGAGTTTATTCGAGTTCTTCGGTAAAAAACAGTAATACTAAAGTTTTACAATAGGTCGTTAAAGGTTAATACTAGTAAGTC
>JALWZC010000106.1 GCA_027002875.1 Desulfurococcales archaeon | reverse complement strand
ATCCTTAAGGGTGAAATAGTTGTTTCAAAAGAGTTTGTTACACCAATCGAGCTAGAAAGGATCATCGTAGATTCTAACGATGTATTATACATAACGATTGAAGCGGGGACCAACGATTACTACCACATATTAACAGTTAATAAGAAGATTATCGGATGTGTTAACGAGTTAAAATCTGTTGAAGGAAGCAACTGCATCAACGAACTAATGAAGCTACTAGAGAGCCGGGGAAATAAGCTGAAAGTAAAAGCATACAGGTTAACGGAAGAAGTTCTCGGAGATAAAGCTGAGGCCTTAAAGAAATATGTATTAGAGAAAGCAGATACAGGTTCATCTATCGAAAAAGTAGAAGCGACGGGTCTTAAAGGAGAAGAAACATTATATAGAGCAACCACGGGGGAAGTCGAGGGGTTAAGAGAAAACATAGGTTTCCTAGAGTATAAGCTATCAAACGAGTTGGATAAACTAGGCTACATGGTCGATGAAATAACTATAACCCGTACTCGTAGGGATATAGTAGTATTCGTAAAACTCCTACGCAGTAGTAAGCCCCCATCACTCTACGAGTTATCCTCTATTATAGCAAGACATATCTGTACAGATTTAACTGTACCTGAAAAACTCGGGGTTGAAATCGAGCATAGAAAGAAGAAGCTGATAGAAATTGATCTCATGGGGAGAATAGATAAATGCTTGTTAATCGGTGGTATAGCCGAGAAACTGAGAAATTACGGCTTAATACTTACCGGTCTTGAACTATCCGAGGCGGGGGACAAGGTTACCCTGCTGATCAATGCTAAGAAGTTGCCCGGCGAAATAACCTATAAGCCTAGAGAAGCAGCTAAAGAGATTAAATACCTTGCTAAGAACCTGTTAGGGAAAAACGTCCGTGTAATTATGAAAACTGGGTTGATCGGTGGTAGAGTAGAAGCCTAGAATCAAATGAATAAGTCGACGCCGAGACCCCGATCACCGGCATCGCCTAAACCCGGCACGATGAAGAATTTATCGTTCAGAACAGGGTCGATACCAACCGTATAAATCTTAATATCCGCTACGTGCCCAAGTAAGTATTCTATACCGGGGCGACTCGCAATAACGCTTGTAACAATTATGTTTCGAACCCCTCTTTGCCTTAAGTGTTTTATTGATGCTTCAATAGTCTTACCGGTTGCAAGCATTGGGTCGGCAAGTATTATCTTCTCGTATCTTGCAAGGCTAATTGGAAGCCTCTCATAATAGATTGAGACTCTAATGCCACCACTAGTCTCAACCCTCTTAGCAGCTATGAGCCCTATCCCCGCCCATGGAAGCGCTTTCACAATACCATTAATTAAAGGTATACTAGCGCCAAGAACCCCTACTACTAAAAGTTTCCCAGACGGAAAATAACCGATAGCCTTGGCTAGTGGAGTTTCAACTTCCCTAATCTTCCAGGACAGATCCCTACTAACCTCGTATCCCAATATAAAACCGATCCTCTCCAATACTTCCCTGAAAACACTAGAACCAGTATTTTTATCCCTAAGAACTGCTAAGTAATACTGAGCCAGAGGATTATCGATCACATTTACACGGCTCTGCATGAAGCCCATAAGTATACTATAAAGCCGGAATTATTTTAACTTGTTTCCTCTTATACGGGTCTTCAAAAAAGTACTATATGTATTGATGATAAGAAGCTTGATCTAAGATTATTTTCTCACCAACAAGTCTAGACAATTTATCGATATATTCCCTAGCTCCTCTAATCTGAGGCGTGCATACACCGCTGCAAAGAGCAGTAATATAGTTTACCGGTCCTATTTTATCATAGACTAGAATAACTATTCTCCCATCCATCCCTAGATCTAGGATGTGGGTAAGCCTAATAAGGATGCCCTCGATACTCTCAGCTTCCCCATTGTAGTCGGATAGCGTATCAATAATCCTACCTATCTCGTCTTTTGGAATCTTGCACCCCTCAGCTATCCTTGACGCATCTGGAACCTCACAGCAGTGGAGTAGTGATGAATAAATCAAGTGGGGTCTAAGCTTTAACCCTAAATACTGTGTTAGCTCGATTGTGAACTGTGTAGTTTTCGATAAATGCTTATATGGGATACGCGTGTTTTTCCTAATAATTTTTAAAAGATCGTCTAGAACCGTTAAGTCAGTGTTTTTTATTAGGTAGTAGTAGTCTTCGAGCATCACCCGCTGCCCAATATTAGTGAGAGCTCCGGGTCTTCGATTAGATACTTCTTCAACAACATGATACAGATCCTTTCCCGTATACACTAAGTATGCGGCGGCTACAAGCCCGCTCCTACCCACTCCGCCCATGCAGTGTATGAGTACTCGTTTACCTTCTTCGATTTTTTCGTCAATCCATTTTGTAACATTATATAGATCTAGGAGTTCTACCGGGTGAAAATCCGGCGTAGGCAAATAGTATACTTCTACTCCCATACTAGTCCATTGTTGAATATAGTAGTCGATGCTTCCCAGGGCTTCAGGGGGCTCTATTAAAACCACTACTGCATCAAATATCTTTGACAACTCCGGTATATCGCTAATACTGGGCATAGGGGCTACGGCTAATTTATCATCGATAATCCAAATATAATAATGCATTAAAACTCGCCAATAATCCTCCTCAATAAATTCTCAAGTTTTCCAAGGCTTTCCTCAAAAATATATATAACGGGTTCTAGTCCGGGTCCACCGTGATCTATGATCACTTTCGCTCTCCTAGCATTCGACAGGCACTGCTCCAGCTCGGTCCAGAACCTTGAAGGCTCACTGTGTGGACCGCAGACTATAGTTTTATGAGTCTTGATTAACTTATCTGTTAAAGCTTCATCGTATCTTATATTAGATGCAGTCGTTATTCTGTTCTGGAGCTTATTTATTGCTAGGAGTAGTACTTTGGCTAAATGCTTACTACCACCATATATAGGCTCACCAACAGCTACCGGCTTACCGCCGACTCTTATGATCCTACCGGGAAGTCCGATAACGTCTGTAATGGTAGAGGGCTTCCTAGGCGCGTATACTATATTCATACCTACCTCAGGTATTAGTTTCTCTAAACCCTTAATTCCTAAAATCCTTGCAAGAAAATACTTGTATTCTTCAATATATGGATCGATTAAGAGGTTTGAAGATATACAGTAGTCTGACAAATATTCCCTAATTCTACATATATACTCCCTAGTAAGCCTGTCCACGATCGAAGACATAACTATTACTAGGCGTGGTTTATCGTTTTTATTAATAAAATGTATTATCAGCTCGATATAGTCGTCTAGCTCCCTCCTATCAAAGCCTAAAACCCACAACAGATCCTAATAGTAATCTATACTATTCATGACATACTCATGTAATTACGATTTCGAAATAACAAATATTTCAACCACTCTTCTATCTCTGTACCCTAAATAATTAAGCCTATGAATAACTAAGCCTTTAAGCGGGGGTATAATCTTCTTTGAAGCAATCTCTTGTGGGAGCATTCACTATCTCCAAAAATACTAGAGGAGTTCCCGGCTGAAATACTTACTCCTCTCGGTATCCCCTATAGAATCTTTTGCCTTATATTTATTATCGGTGCTTATATCTAATTTACCAGCAACTATTTCAGCCATTTCAAGTATCTCGTTGAGGACTCTGATCTCATTCTGAAAAATATCCTCATACTCCATCATTGATTCTAGTATATCGAT